>CAUJKE010000089.1 GCA_963205385.1 Planctomycetota bacterium
AACGTTCAAGTCCTCGCCTTGAATATGCCGGATCATCGCTTCCGGCGTGATGCCTTGCGTCGGTGCTTCATAATGCGCGCAGCCAGCGGCGTGGACGTGATGATCGCCGGAGTACCAGCCCTGCGAGGCGAGATTGATCCAGCGCTTCACGCGGAACGACTCGGTATGCGTCTCTTGTGCGGGAACGGTGATCTCTTTTTTGAGGACGAGATATTCCGGGCCGCGCGTGTAGGTGACTTCGTATTTCCCCGGCGGGAGCAACACTTCTTCGGCGTGGCGGCGATAGACCTGATTGTGAAAAAACATATCCGGCGCCAGGCGGCGCGAGCGTGAAGGGTAGACTCGCCCGCGCTCGTCCTGAAAGACAAAGCTGGCGGTCGTCGGCGAACCGTCGTCATCGAGGACGTCGAGCTTCACGCGCACGGCCGGCGTCGCTTCGAACAAGATATTCAGTTCATTGCGAAATCCCAAATCTTGCGTTCCCTGGCCCACATCGAACGCCAGCTTCGCCTCACGCTTGCCAGCGTCGCGGCTGGAGAGTTGCACGATTCGATATTCCAGGCCAAGACCCGACAAGGCTTTGTTGAGCGGTTGCTGATCGAACGTCATCAAGTCGAGCCAGCGATCCGGCACGTCCTCGAGACGGACGCTGGGCGGGGGCGCGGGGTTGCCGGTAGAAGGCTTATACACGGGGGCGGAATTAGGACTGGAAACCCGCAGCGGCGCGGTGACGCCGGCTTCGTTCTGCACCTTGACGAGAAACACTCCCCAGCCATGTTGCGTCAGTTCTGCTTTCGCGTTACCGCGAGCCGCTTTGACGCGACTCTCCGGATTGATGTTGACGCCTGCGAGGCAGAGCGGATCGAAGATGGCTTGAATCGCCTTGACCGCGGCGAGGTCGTCCTGCTCGGCGAGCGCCTTATCGAGCGCTTCGCGCTCGGCTGGCGTCAGTGGCTGGCCAACGAAATCCAGCGCCTCGGCAATCCGCCTGGCCTGCGCCTTGAGCGGTTGAGCTTCCACTTCGGTCACTACCGGGAGTGATTCCGCGTTGGCAGCAAGCGGCGTTATCCAAAGCACCAGCGCGAACCAGACGGCGACGGGACGAGCCATGGAGGAAACTCCTGGAACAGTGGCGGGAAGAAGCCGTTATCTTCCGCGCTCAATCCGCAATTTGCAAGCCTCAGCCCGGCGCGGGGACGCCGAGAGCTTCCGCCAGGCGGGCGAGCACGTTCCAGTTCTCGGCGTCGAGCGTGATGCCGTCGATTGAATTTTTGGCCATGATGCGACGCTCGGGATCACCGGGGAGGAGGATCTCGTCGCAGCCCAGGACGCGGGGCGTGCTTTTCACGAACTCGGTGAGTTGAGACACTTCCTCTGCGAAGTGATGCGCGCCGCCGAAATGCTCGGGATCGATCACGAGCATGAACAGGCAATTCCCGTTGGGGTTCAGCGGCGCTTCTCGCGCGCAGCGACCGCCGGAGAGCGCGCCGGCGAAAATGTCGATCATCATCGCCAGGCCAAAGCCTTTGTAGGTTTGCGAGCCGCCCATCGGCAGGATCGTCCCCGGCGGCGTGCCGTAGAGCACGTTGGGGTCGGTTGTCGGCTGGCCGTCACTATCGAGCAGCCAACCCGGCGGGCAAGCTTCGCCGGCGATTTTCTTCACGCGAACCTTCCCTTCGGCGATGATGCTCGTGCTGAAGTCGAGCACCAGCGGTTCGTCGCCGTAAGGAACCGCAATTGCCAGCGGATTGGTTCCCAGCCGCGGCGCGGTGCCTCCCGGCGGCGCAACTCGCCGCGCGACGCCGTGCGTATTGACCATCAAAATCGCCACCAGGCCCACGGCGGTGCACATCTCCCCATACTCGCCGAGTCGCCCGACATGGCTGGCTTGTTTCATCGTCCCCACCGCCACGCCGCAGGCTTGCGCTTTGTCGATCAGCAGTGCCGTCAGCCGCTTGGCCTGCACCTGACCAAAGCCCCAATTACCATCGGCGACGACTTTGGAGGGGGACTCATCAACAATGGTGAGCTCCACGCCTGGCCGCACTTCGCCTTTGTTCAATTGCTCGACATAATAGGGAATCCGCATCACGCCATGCGATTCGTAGCCCCGCAGATTGGCGTCGATCAAACTCTCCGCGACGCGTTGGGCGTCCGCCTCGGTGGCGCCAGCGGCAGCCAAGAGGTTTGTGGCGAAGGTCTGTAAGTCGGGAGCGAGCAACGTGGGCATGGCGAGGCTCTGCGTGCGAGGGAGGTATCGGAAGACGTAAGATACGCCAGATCGGCGCGCCGGCAAAGATGGCCGGCCAGCCAAATGCAGGTTTGGCAGTCACCAAAGATCCAGGTGAAATGCTAAACTTAGCAATCGCGCGCCGGTATCTGTGGAGCCAGTGCCGCGTCGGTAAGAAATCGAAAGTGCTCGCAAACTCGCCTGTCTAACGCAGGCCGGTGGTCACGCCGTTCAAAGCTGAGCTAAGAAAGGAAGCGACTTTGACAGATTACGAACCGCTCGATGTTATCGCCGTGGGGGCGCATCCCGATGATGCTGAAATTGCCTGTGGCGGGACGCTCGCGAAGCTGGCGCAGCAAGGATACCGCGTCGGGATTATCGACCTCACCGACGGCGAGCCGACGCCACGCTCGCGGGGGCCGGAGCATCGAAGGGAAGAAGCGCGCGCGGCGGCCAGGCGATTGGGCGTCGCAGAGCGGATCATTCT
>CAUJKE010000090.1 GCA_963205385.1 Planctomycetota bacterium
TTGCCAAATGCCAAGCACTAAACGCCCACTATTTCCCCGCCATGCTCTTCTGGCTCCCCGTGTTAGGTTTCTGCTTTTGCAGCCGCTGCAAATCCGCCTGCGCATCGGCTAACGCGGCTTGCGCCATCGCGGCGCGACGCGCAGCGGCGCGGGCGTTGCTTCCTTCCAGCCCGCTTTCCATCGCAGAGGCTTTGACGCTCGTGCCGGCGCGATTCTTTTCGGCCGAGGCGGCGCGAGCACGGGCGACCGCATTCGCCCAGTCGGGCTCGGCTTCGTAAAGTTCGAACCGAATCCGATCATAAGCCTTTTTCGCCTGCACCACTTTGTCCTTGCCGGCGGCGTATTCGCGGTTGTTGTCGAAACAGGTCGTCATCACCTTTTCAATCTCTTCCCCCCGGCGCGGCGAGCGGTCAGCCGCAGCATACAACAGTTGAAATGTGTCCGACTCATAGATCGCGGCGCGAATCGTTTCCAGTTCCGTAATGGCGGCTTCATACGCGGTGCGCGCCTCGTACAACGGCGAGCCTTGCAGGTTATGGTCTTCGACCCGCTGGCGAATATCGGCCAATTCCTGGGAAACGCCAAACGCTTCGGACTCCGCCAAATCCAAGTCGCGGAGCGCCGCTCGATAACGCCCGCCGCTCTCGCCGGCTTCGGATTGACGGGCGAGCGCTTGGGAGGTTGCGGCTTGCACCGCGCGCTCGGCGGCATGCAGACGAGCGGTGGTCGCCGCGATCGCAGCGCGGTGCGCTGCTGCGCGCTGTGCCGCGGCGCGTTGCGAATTCGACCTGCTGCTCCGGTTCCGCTTGCCTGCCGCTGTGGATGGCGCCGCAAGTACGAACACGAGCAAGAGAACAACCACGACTCGCGTAACTGACATGGACAACATAGACATCGGGCAACTTCCGTAACTAGGCCAACTCCTCAAACTGCTCTTGTTCGATTATCGAAGCAGGCGGGGGGCGTGTCAAATTGAGCCTTGGCACAACAACTTTGCGCGTTTTACGCCTCCGCACCCTGTCTCTTTGGGCGACAGGTGCGCTATAATGGGATGAGGAGTGGTCTGGGAATCCCAAAGTCGCACCTGCGTAAGGGGTTCGGGCAATTGCCTGGGTTTGGTTCGTCCCGCACGCCGCTCTCCTCAAGTCTGGCTCGCCCCCCGCCTGAGCCAGCCGTCATCGCCTGTTCATCTTCCTCTTTAGCTATGTTGGCCTTGCATGTCGCGACCCAAGCTAAGTTCCCCCGACCAGCCGCCTCTGATCCGCTGGCCCCTGCGTGTGTACGAATTCTGCGCGTCGCTTAGTTTGGCGGTGATTTTGATCGCCTCGAGCGCCTTTGCGCTGGGGTTGGCGACGTTCGTCGAGGCCGCTTATGGCGCATCGGCGGTGCATTTCTATGTCTATCAAACCTGGTGGTTCGAGCTCATTTTGGTGCTCTTGGCGGTGAATATCTTTTGCGCCGCGGCGATCCGCTACCCCTGGAAGCGCTACCAGACTGGTTTCGTCATCACGCACGTGGGCCTGCTCACACTGCTGTTGGGCGCTTTTATTGGCCGCTACAAGGGTATCGACGCGCAAGTCGCTGTGTTTGAAGGGGAACAGGACAAGTGGGCAATCGAGAACGCGGTGGACCTGAAGCTCACGGTGACGCGCCCCGCTGATTCCACCGCCGATAAGAACTCGCCGCACGGCAAGGTCGAGAAGATTACAGTGCCGTTCGCGCCGGGGCTCTTCAATTGGGAAGACTGGGGTGAGCAGTTCGCCTGGCAACGCCCGGAGGACGAGTTTATCGAAGGGAGCGGTCGCTTGCCGTGGCAGGCGTTTCGTTATGGCTCGGGGGCGATTTTCGCGCTCGCGTTTCAGGATCGGCCCGGTGACGTGTTGTATAACCGCGACGGCATCAAGCTTGAAGTGCTCGATTTCTACAGCGACTCCCGCGTGACCAACGCGCCGATGGTCGAATTGCACATGAGCGCGCCGCGGCAATCCAAGGTCGGCTCCGATGGCAAAACGGTCGAAGGGCCAGAGCAGTGGATGCCGCTCTCGTTCAACATTCTCGCGCTCCCCAATCAACCGGAGTATCCGTTTGGCTGGGCCCCGCGCGAGCGGACCGGCGGCGGTTCGATGACATTTCAACTCGCCGGCAGCGCCGCGCAGACGGCTGCGTTTCTCAAGTCCGTACCGGAAGGAAAGATCGGCGAGAAAGGTCAGGCGATCGTCTACGCCGGTGACGAGCCGACGCGGATCGACGTTGCCGAGAAACTCGGCAAAGAACGCTTCCCGCTGGCCGGTGATTCCGGCCTGGAGGCCGAGGTGGTCGAGCAATGGCCGCAAGCGACGCTCGCTGACGCTGGCAGTAAACTCGAATGGCGTCAACTCCCCGGCGCAGAGGCGAAGAATCCAGCGGTCAAGATCAAGCTCTTTCGCGACGGTCAAGAACTCAGCGAACTGTTGCTGCTCGCGCTCGAACCCAATTCCAATGTGCAGGACCACAAGAACCAGGTCTACGGCGAATACTGGTGGGACGCCAGCGGCCTCACGACGGAACAGGTCTTGAGCCCCAGCAACCCGTTCACCGCCCGCATCGACTTTCTGCAAGGCACGGATCACAAGCTGTACTATCGCTATTGGAACCGCAAGGAAATCGTCATCGCCGCCGAAATGCCGACCGACGGCTCGTCGGAGAATGCGGTGAATGCGTTTTCGATGCCGATGGCCCAGCTCAAGATGTACGTCTCCAAATGGGTCCCCGCCGATGAACCGGTGGTGATCCCGCTCAAGCACCAATTCACCAAGGGAACGCTCATCGGCGAGCCAACTGTCGGTGGGCGTTTGCCTGCGGCTAAGTTTCGCTTGACGGTCGACGACCAGAGCGAGGAGTTCTGGCTGTTCCCCGATCTGACCTTCCCCGACGTGCAGCCGACCAACCGACCCAACCGCGAACAACGCATTCAAACGCTGCAAGGCGGCGATGGGCGCGTCGTGTCGCTCTCCATGCCGATCAACGCACTCGATATCGGTTTTCGCGTCCGGCTGAACAAGTTCGAGCGCAAACTCGACCCCGGCACGGAACAAGCTTCCGATTACGCGAGTTGGGTGGATATCGTCGATCACGATTCCGATCGCGGCATTTATCAACTTAAACCTGGGAGTCGCACTCCGCAGGCACGGTTGTGGGCCGGTTTAAAGCACCCCACGTCGCTTGCGTTTGATGCTCAGGGAAATTACGTCTACTGGATCGATGCCGACGGCCCGGCCATTCGCCGTGCGAAGTGGAGCGACGTGCTGAATCGTCCCGCGATCGCCGAGACCGAGACGGTTGTGGCGGAAGGTTTGCGCCAGCCCACTTTGCTCGTGCTCGATGACGCGCACGAACGGCTGTATTTTGTTGATAATCTCCCGGTTGGCCGGACGCGAGCGGTGATTCGCTCGGTCACGGTTGAAGGGGAGAAGTTGGAAACGATCGCGGCCCTGGAGAACGGGGCCGATGCGCTGGTGCTGGACGCCAAGGACGATCAGCTCTATTTCGCGTCGCGCGCTCGAAACACACTCGGCCGCGTGAGCACCAGCGGCAAGAATCTCAAGGAAGATTGGTTCAGCGGCGCGACCCGGCCGCAGGCGTTAGCGCTGGACGCTAAAGGGCGCAAACTGCTGTGGACGGAGACCGGCGCGACCAAGAACGCGATTCGTGAAATCGAACTAGCGAACGATCCAGCGACCGCGCGCGCGTCGCTGGTAGTGAGTCGCGGTCCCGAAGAACGCCCGCTCGCGCTGACGATCTCCCCCGATGGCGAGCGGCTGTATTTCGTGGAGTCGCTTCCGCAGGCACATCAAGTCGCCGGCCAGCCGCCGACCTCGAAACCACTTCGCTGGCGAATCGTCAGCACGCAGCGTGACGGCAGCGCTGAACAGGTCGTGACGGATAAGCAAATCGACGAGCCGGCAGGTTTGACGTGGACGCCGGACGGCGCCTTGGCTTGGACGCAAACCGCGCTGACGCGCGACGATGTTTGGATCACCATGAACGCGCCGGTCGATTGTTTTGACCCGCTAAGCAAACGGTCTTACCGTCTATACCAAGAGAGTTTCTCGGGGCCGTTTCGCCCTGGAGAGCCGATCTTCGAACAGATTGTGCCACGCAATTCCCCCAAGAATGACTTGTATCGCTCCGTGCTCACGGTGAACTACGATCCAGGCCGCGGGATTCGCAACGTCGGCTGTCTGCTTGTGAGCTTGGGAATCGCCACGATGTTTTACATGCGGGCGTATTTCTTCAAGCCCAAGACGCGCGTCGCGCCGCCGGCGGAAGCAACGGCGGCGAAGCTCAAGACGGAAGACCTGGTTGGTGCGAATAAATAGTTAGTTGTGCGGACGGTCCACGGGAGTGGGCTTGCTACTTTACAGGTAATGACATGAAATTATTGCGACTTTGTCTGGCAGCGCTGACAGCGGCGTTGGGATCCTTTGCACTCGCGAATGCTGGTGAGCTGAACCTGACCGACTGGAAACGCGTGCCGGTCTTCGAATCGAAGAATATGTCCGGCCGCATCGAGCCGCTCGATTCGTTCGCCCGCCAAGCGCTGGACGATATCTGCCAGATCGCCAAAGGGGACGTGAAGCTCGGGCTTTCCGACTATGTCGATCCGCCGGAGAGCGGCGGCGCGGCGGATTTCGCAAACAGCGAGTATGCCCCGGCGCTGAAACTCTTTCCGGACGGAAAAATTCGCAGCATCCCACCGGCCGAACTGGTGCTGAGCTGGATGGCCGAACCCGACGCCTGGGAAGTTGTGCCGTTTTTGCACGCGCCGCATAAGGATGTGCGCGAATTGATCGGCGTTCCCGAACGTAACGGGCGCGGGTTGCATCTGAAGTATGTCTCGCCTAAACAGGTCTTCGAGTCGGAAGGCTTTCGCAAGTACCTGCGCGACATGCAGCAGCGCGAGGCCGGCCAGAAGATGACCGAGACCGATAAGCTCGTGCAGGAACTGCTCGAGCGGTATCAGCGTTATCGAGCGATCACGCTCAATCCCTCGCTGCCGCTCACCGCGGGACTGATTAGCCCCCCCGGCGGTCGCCGGCAGTTTCTCTCGCAACTCAACGATCTGATCCGCATGGCCGAGTCGCCCGGCGAGAGTAGTCGTCCGCTGCTGAGCACGCTGCAAGAGTTCGCCCAACTCCCGGATGAACGCTTGTCGCAAGCGGCCGCGCGAACCTATAACGGCTATGCCCTGGTGCGCGAGGCTGGCGGGAAGTTGGTGAGTCAATGGTTCGCCGATGCCGAAGGCGCGACCGAGGCAGGCGTTTACGACACGGGCCTCAAACTGGACGATGTCCGCCCCGCGGTGATGGAGTTCCACGCGGCGACCGTGGCGCTGGCGGAGGTCATCAACGAGCATCGCGACCGCTTGTTCGATAAAGCGGCCGAGCTTTCGGATTCGCAACTCGCCAGCCTGGGCCCGCTGTTTCGTGAACTAGCCGATAAGTCGCGCGAGTTGCGTATTCGCGCCTATGAACTCAACATCGCCTTGTATGAAGACGGCAACTGCCTGCGCGTGGTTCCCGCGCTCAATGCCGGCGCGCTGACAAAGAAACGCGATCCGCAAGTCAAATCGCAGCCCTGGCTGAGTCTGGGGGCGGTGATGTATGGCGACGAACTGTTGAAGGACTACCCGCCTGCGAAGGTCGCTGCCGTGCGCAGCGCGTGGGAATCGCTGGCCGCCGCTTATCGCGACCGGGACGCGAGCGATCGTGAGGCGCAAGTGGCGTCTTCGGCGGCGAAGTTCTATGAGTCGCTCAAGGAACTCGGCAACGCGGTCGAGCCGCTGCGCGAAGAGTTGGTCAAGACCCAACTGGCAGCGGACGAGCGGGACGCGGCCATCATGCACTACACCCGCTGGCCAGACGCCTTTGGCCTCAATCGCATCCAGGCCGAACTGGATTACAACCGCATCGACCCGTTCGGGCGTTCGTGGGTGATTAGCCTGATCGCGCTGGCCTGCTTCGCGCTTTCGTTTGGCGTGCTCAAGCGCCCGATGTTCATTGCGGCCGTCGTCATCTTGTGCCTCAACATTCTCTGGACAGCGTACGGCTTTTATCTGCGGGTCTATGTCACGCAGTGGGCGCCGGTCACGAATATGTATGAGACGGTCGTCTGGGTGGCATTTTGCGTCTCGATACTCGGGGCCTGGTTCCTGCTGCTGCCGCTGGCCTGGCAAGGAATCAAGGACGCCTGGCGTTTGACGGCGTTCCCGTTCAGCTTTGAAGCGGCGGCTCTGGACAAGTGGCAATTGGCGAAGCTGCCGGAGAAGACCTGGCTCGTAGCGAACATGATTGTCGCCGTGCCGCGAATCATGCTGATGGCCTGGGTGTTTTACTTCCTGGCGATCGACACGAGTTACTCCGACGGCCAGCGGACCGTCTTCGACCTGCTCCCCAACATCGCGGCCACCGGCGGCTCGCCGACTGAAATGGCGCAGCAGATCATTACCTGGGCCGTGAGTTTCTTGTGCCTGGTGCTGAGCGTCTGGTTCGTGCCCCGTGTGGCTTTCACCACGCTCGCGAGCCTAGTCTTCATACCGTGGGATTGGGTGCTGCGGCGCGGGCCAGAACTCAACAAGCTGGGCGCCGAGGTCCACGCGCGGTGGCCGATTGCCGTCGGGGCGACGGTGATGTCCGCCTTTGGCGCGTGGGTCACATGGATGGCCCCGTCGGTGCTGGATGAAAGTTTTTCGCCGCTGCAGCCAGTGCTCCGCAGCAATTTCTGGCTGACGGTGCACGTGCTGACGATCGTTTCCAGCTACTCCGCGGGGATGCTCGCGCTCGGCATTGGGCTGATCGCATTGACGTACTATCTCTTCGGCCGCTATCGCGACCCGGTCGTGCTCACGCACGTCCCCGCAGGCATGCGCCCCGCCAGCCATGACGAACCCGATGGCGAGCAGTTCCTCGCGCGTCGTCCGCCGGAACAGGTTGGCGTGCTGGCCGGCTACGCTTATCGCGCGATTCAAGTCGCCGTGCTGCTGCTTGCCACGGGGACGATCCTCGGCGGCATCTGGGCGGACCGCTCCTGGGGCCGGTTCTGGGGGTGGGATCCGAAGGAAGTCTGGGCGCTCGTGTCGCTGCTGGTCTATCTCGCCATCTTGCACGGCCGCTTCGCCGGCTGGTTTAACAACTTCGGGTTGATCTTCGGCACGGTGATCGGGGCCACGGCGATTCTCATGTCCTGGTATGGTGTGAATTTCGTCCTACCCAAACTGGCCCCCGACGGCCAGGCCGGCCTGCACTCCTACGGTTCCGGCAGCGGCGGCTTCGCGCAGGTAATGGGCTTTGTCGTGGTGATCTGGATCTACCAACTCGCCGCGACAGTGCGCTACGTGAAGGAAACCACACGCCGCGTCGCCCCAGTCAAGGAAGACGCGGAAGTGCTACTGGGAACCGCGCCAAAGAAGGAGCGCGAGAAGGTGTCGTAGGGGGTGGCATTCAACGCCGGCAGCGATCACAGCAAAGTTGCCGGCGGGAGTGACTGCTACTTGAGAGAAGTGCGAAGATGGAGCGAGCGGCTACTATTTCTCCCGAGACACTGGCATGTCCGACGCTTACTCCTCCCCGCCTGACCCGCCGCCGGAATGGGCGGAGTCGTGGTCCCTGGCTGCGCACTCGCCGCCGGTCGATCCGCTATATCGCGCGTCGCTCGCGGTAGCGGAAGCGAAAGTGGCGGGACGCAATGGCTCCAGCGGCGGATGGTGGCTGCTGCTCACGCTCGGCCTGTTCATGCTGTCGCTCATGGGGGGCGGGTTCGGACTGGCCGGGATCGCGCTGATTGTGGTGGTGCTCGTCATTCATGAACTGGGGCATTACCTGGGAATGCTCTGGTTCGGCTATCGCGATGTTCGGATGTTCTTTATTCCGTTCTTTGGCGCGGCAGTCTCCGGCCGCAAGCATGGAGCGCCGGCGTGGCAACAACTCATCGTGCTGTTCCTGGGGCCGCTCCCCGGCATGGTGGCGGCGCTCGTTTTGTATGCCGCGCTGCGTCCGCCGCTGGGTAGTCAACTCGGGGCGTTCGTGTTCTGGCTGATGATTATCAATGCGTTCAACCTGTTGCCGTTTGTGCCGCTCGATGGCGGGCGAATTTTGAACCTGCTATTGTTTCGCCGTCATCCGCTGTGGGAGAGCGTCTTTCAATGTTTCGCGGTGGCGAGCATGGGGGGCCTGGCGCTGGCCATGCAATCGATCATCTTCGGCTTTCTGGCGGTGTTCATGCTGCTCGCGGTGCCGGCCCGCTATAAGCAAACCCGGCTCGCATGTCGCGCGCGGCGAGAACATCCCGAGCTGTCCGCCGAGTTCACGGATCTCGACGACGCGCAGCGTCACCAGTTGTTTCAGTACTCTCATTCGCTGACGCCGGCCTCGCAAAACCCGCAGTTGATCGGCGGTCACATACATGCCTTGCATGCGACGATCGCCGAGCAATCTCCGGCGTGGCTCACGTCGTTGGCTTATCTCGGCCTGTACGGCGGGTCGTTGGGGCTGATGCTGCTGTTTGCCGTGTGGGTCGGCATCGATGCGTATCGCGATGGCGCTGCGCAGCGCGAAACCGCGGCGGCGGAGATCCACCAGTTGTGCGACGAGGTCGATGAGCTGCTCGCGCAAGCGCAGCGCCTCGAAGCGCAACGTCCCAGCGACGTACGGATTGAAGGGGACGCGCTCAAGTTGCGGCTCAAGGCGGCCGAGCGCGTCAAGAACGCAACGCGCGCCCTGCAAATGTCCAACCCGCCGCTCGCCGATACCGAGCCGGGCCAAAAACTCCAACAGCGCATCGCCGAGCAAGAGCACGAGCTATGGAACAAGAACCTGGATTGAATCGCAAGCCCCTGTTCCAGCCTCCTGCGCCAGTCAACTAAATCGCCTGAAACAACATCCACACCAAGCCGGATATCATCAGCGCGGTTAAGGCCAGCACGAAGAGCAGTTGGCCAAGAGTGACGGGACCGCCTGACGATCCACCGGGAAGTCCGCCCAGCATATTTACGCGCTATCGTGGCGGAGCTTGCCAAACACTGCGGAGGCGTTGTGCCCGCCGAAGCCAAAGCTGTTGCTCATGGCGTAACGCACGGTCCGCTCTTGCGGCGTGTTGGGCGTGTAATTCAAATCGCAATCGGGATCGGGAGTTTCCAGATTGATCGTCGGCGGGCAAACGTTGCGGGCAACGGCCAAGAGCGTGAGCACCGCTTCCATGCCGCCGCTAGCGCCGAGCGAATGTCCCAGCGAGCTCTTCGTGCTGGAGACGTTGAGCCGGTAGGCATGCTCGCCATAGACGCGCTTCATGGCCTGTGTTTCGGCCTTGTCGCCGAGCGGCGTACTCGTGCCGTGTGCGTTGATGTAGTCCATTTCGGCAGGATTCACCTCAGCATCTTGCAGCGCGCGCTGCATGGCGCGGGCGGCGCCCAAACCTTGCTCGTCCGGCGAGGTAATATGCCCGGCATCGCCACTCGCGCCGAAGCCGAGAACTTCGCCATAAATTTTCGCGCCGCGAGCCTTGGCGTGTGCGAGTTCTTCCAGCACGAGAATGCCAGCCCCTTCGCTCATCACAAAGCCGTCCCGATCGAGATCGAACGGACGACTGGCGCGGGCCGGCTCGTCGTTGCGCAGGGAGAGAGCCTTCATGTTTTGAAAGCCGCTGACCCCCATCGGCGTGATGGCGGCTTCGGTTCCGCCGGTCAGCATGATGTCTGCTTCGTCGTATTGAATGCTCTTAAACGCATCGCCCAGGGCATTGGTCGCGCTGGCGCAAGCAGTGGCGACGGTGTAATTCGGGCCGCGAATGCCATACCGAATGGAGAGATTCCCGCCGGCCGCGTTGAGCATCAGCTTCGGAATCGTGAGCGCCGAGACGCGGTCGGGGCCTTTCTCGATCAGGCGGCCCACCTGGTCTTCGATTTCCTGAAGTCCACCAATGCCGGAGCCTAGGATCACACCGCAGCGGAACGAGTCCTCCCGCGAGAAATCCAGGCCGGCGTCGGTGACCGCGTCCGCGCCGGCAACTAGCGCGAACTGCGTGAAGCGATCGAGCCGCTTCAGTTCTTTTTTTTCCACATAAGCGATGGGATCCCAATCGTAAATGTCGCCGCCGAATTTGACCTTGAAATTGGTTGTATCGAACAGGCGCAAGGGGTGAATACCGCTTTCGCCAG
Source organism: Planctomycetota bacterium (assembly GCA_963205385.1). Taxonomy (GTDB): domain Bacteria; phylum Planctomycetota; class Planctomycetia; order Pirellulales; family Pirellulaceae; genus JAEZGD01. Next base: position 10,190 of record CAUJKE010000090.1, read on the forward strand.
CGAGCAACCGATTCCAGAGATCGTCAACCTTTTGGCTGAGCGATGATACGACACCGAGACCGGTGACGACGACCCGTCGTTTCATGATCCGTCCGCGCGATTAGGAATTGTTTTGCGCTTTTTCGATAAAATCGATCGCCTGGCCGACGGTTTGGATTTTCTCCGCCGCGTCGTCAGGGATGTTGATATCGAACTCTTCTTCGAGCTCCATCACCAGTTCGACCGTATCGAGCGAATCCGCCCCCAGGTCGTTGACGAAGGAAGTTTCAGGTTGAATTTTCTCGCGATCGACGCCGAGCTGCTCGGCTACTATGTCGATGACGCGTTCGGCGACGGAAGCCACTACAGCGCCCTCCTCAAAAGTACAAATCACCCGCGTGGCCAAACCGGCCAGCGGTAATCCGAAGTTACGATGCTCAAAATGTTTAGGTCAGCAAACGGAACCGACAGAATAGAGGATTTCCACAATTTCGGTCAAGATGGAATGCGGACTGAAAACAACGAAGTTAGAGACTATATGCAGGTTACAGGGCTGGGCGTCAACCGGTCATGCCGCCATCGACGGTCAGAACGTGCCCCGTGATGTACGACGCGGCTTTGCTCGCGAGGAACAAAACGGCCGCCGCCACATCTTCTGGCTTGCCTACGCGGGCGGCGGGAATGCGCTTCTTCACTTCCGCCAGAATCGAATCGCCGAGTGCCTTGGTCATCTCGCTTTCGATAAAGCCTGGGGCGACAGCGTTGACGGTGACATTGCGTTTGGCCAGTTCCCGGCTTAGGCTGCGCGTCAGGCCAATCACCCCTGCTTTGGAGGCGGAGTAGTTGGTTTGCCCGGCGTTGCCCATCAAGCCGGAGACGCTCGAAATGTTGATAATGCGGCCGTAGCGCTGACGCATCATCAGCTTCGCAGCGGCGCGGGTGAACAGGAACGTGCCCCGCAGATTGGTGATGATCACTTCGTCCCAATCTTCGTCCGACATGATCGGCAGCAGCGTGTCGCGCGTCACCCCGGCATTATTCACCAGAATGTCGAGCCGCTCCCACTTGGCGGTCACTGCTTCCACGACGCTCTCGACGCTCGCTTTGTCCTTCACGTCGCAGCTATAGGCTTCGGCCGTTCCACCGGCGGCGGTGATCGCACTGACGGTCTCGGCCAGTTTCTCGGCATTCCGCGCGAGGCACGCGACCTTAGCGCCGTTGCGCGCCAGTTCGATGGCAATCGCCTTGCCCAGGCCTTGCGAGGCTCCGGTGACGATGGCCGTCTGACCCGACAGGTCGGCACTCAATAAATTCTGGTTCTCGGACATGTTCGCTCTTCATCCTCGGGGCCGCATTCATCCCCGCGGCCAGCGAGTGGAAAATGGTTCGTCAGCGGCTTATCCCAGCACGCCTTCGCAGGCAACCTTGCGATCGATGCGCTTCATCAGGCCGCGCAAGACGCGACCGGGGCCGACTTCATAAAACGTGGAGCAACCGCTGCCGAGCAGCCACCGCATGGAATCCTCCCAACGGACGGGAGAAATGACCTGCCGAATCAGCAAATCGCGAATCTCTTCAGGATCGTCGTGCGGCTGGGCATCGACATTGGAAATCACCATTCGCTGCGGCTTTTGCAATTTCACCTTCGCGAGGGCGGTCGCGAGTTTCTCGACGGCCGATTGCATCAGCGGCGTATGGAACGCGCCGGCCACTGCCAGCGGAATCGCTTTCATCGCGCCGTATTTCTCCGCCAGGGCCGCGGCTTTCTCACAAGCGGCATTCGACCCGGAGATGGCGATATTGGCGGGGCAGAGGAAATTCGCAATTTGCAGCACTTCGCCAGGGCCGCGGGCTTCGTCGCACAAGGCTTGAACCTGCTCGACATCGAGCCCCAGGATGCTGACCATCCCGCTAGGATTCGCGTCGGAAGCGTCTTGCATAGCCTCGCCGCGCTGCCGGACGACGTTGAGCCCCTCTTCAAACTCCATCACGCCTGCGAAGGTCATCGCCGTGTATTCACCCAGGCTCAAGCCTGCCGCCGCTTCGCACGCCAGGACGATGTCCGGCGATTGGGACCGCAACTGCTCCAGCGCCGCCAGGCTGGTGACAAACAATGCCGGCTGGCTGTAGACGGTGGAATCGAGTTCGTCCGCCGGACCTTCAAAGCAGATTTTGGCCAGGTCGTATCCCAGCGCCGCGTTGGCGCGGTCGAACAGTTGCCGCGCGGCTGGCAGCGAGTCGTATAGCGACTGCCCCATGCCGACGGTCTGAGCGCCTTGGCCGGGAAAAAGAAATGCGATCTTGCTCATGAATTCAGCGGCGAGGACGGACTTCGGCCTGTTCCAATGGCCAACGAACGTACGCAAATGCCTGGCGGGAAGTTTATTTCTCAACCGGTTCGACGACCACACGGCCCATATAGTAGCCGCACGTCGGACACACCACGTGCGTCGGCAGCGGCGTGTTGCACTTGGAGCACAACGTCAACTGCGGGGACTTCTTGGCATCATGCGCACGGCGACGCCCAGTGCGGCTGTTACTGTGTTTTCGCTTGGGAACGGCCATGGCAAGGTCTCGTAACCTGGGGACAAACGGGCGAGGGACAAAAAGCCAAGCCCCGTCTAGGGGCAATGTTTTGCCGCGGAAAGCCCCTCATCGTAGGATTCGCAGGGAAACCTGTCAACGGGCAGTGGCGGAGAGAGGAGGCAATGTCCATGCGGGGGGCATAGCCGGCGCGAGGATGGCGCAGAGGCGCTAATAATGGCCGTCATTGGTGGGGAATGGTGATCGGTTTCATGGTCAAAAACGTCGGTATTCAGGGCCGTTCACGGTCCTTTCCCGCCGTCAGGCGGGTATTAGGCCCGTGCTTGAGCACGGGTAATGCGGCACCACGCGCAACCCGCCCGAGGGCCATTCATGGCCCTTCACGCCGTGCGGCTTCAGCCCCCAAACCCGGCGCGGTTCCAGGGCGAACCCGGATAATCCATCTCAATCCCCATGCTTTTCCCGCAACCGGGGGGAGAGTCGCAGCATCCATTGCATGCGCTCGAAAATCTCGAGCCAGTCGTGCGTCACGCTGGCGATTAACTCCGTCGGCGGAGCGACCAGGCCGGTCGGGCACGTGGGGCCGAGCTGAGCCTGGGCCAGTTGGCGATATTTGCTCAACGTCCGGTCGCCAAAGCGGCCGGCTTCGAAGCCTTCTTCGCTGAAGCAGACCACCATCGGCACGCGGGCGCCGCCCATGATCGATAGTTCGCGCTTCAGCGCTTCGTCCGCGTCACGGTCCACATAGCGAGTCTTGATCACCGGGGCGGCGGCGGCAAAATGCTCGAAGATGGGGCACTGCTGCACGCAATCCCCACACCAGGCCCCCGCCATCACCAGCACGTTCATCTCCCGTTTGAACGACGAGAGCAATTCTTGTTGCGCGGGCGTGAGCTTCACCTGCGCATGAAAATCTCTCCAGCGACGTTGATGTTCCTCACTGCCGTAGCGGGTGAGGAAGTCGTGGTAGGGGAGGGCGGTCTGGAACTGGTCAAAGAGGTTCATGGCGAGATCGAAGGATTGGCGTTCGCGGCAGGGTGAGAGAACCGGCCACATTATAGCGGGACTTCCGCGGTGTTATGAGGCATCTTGCGATACGCATCGTGCCACTCGATGAAACCGCTAGGAGCTTTGTGGATGGACATGATAGCATTCAGCGACTTGGGTTAGGTTAGAGCTAATCTCGCGGGTAGAGACCCCCAGCGCTACCCATCTCGCCGACGAGCATGCAGCAGTTCGCCGGGGCCGATGGGGCGCACTTCACGGTCCGCCAGTGTGACTAGAGCGATGGTTGTTCCATCCCCGTCAACAAACTCAACTTCGTAGGCATCGCCTTCGGGATAGACATGAACCACAGCTCCTACGTCGCCGGCGTGCAACTCATGGTCAGGCAAGTCGTGGTTAAGCACGATCAGAGAGTGTTCAGGAATCATGAGGTTTTATCCTGGGTAGGCTGTCACAAGTCGAGGATGTTGATTCGATTCGGCAATCCACACGGTAACGATGAGTGCCGGTCGAAAGCCGGGACGCCCAATCTCACCTCGACACTCATATTTTACACCAAAGGGTGAAGGTCGGGCGACGAACTCGTTGCATTCTGTCGTGACGCATGTCAGATCAGTAGCCAGCGCCTCCCACCGAGCTCCAGAGTAGCCTAGAAACTCGAACCAAGCGGCTTTCGGGCCCTTGATGGGATGGGAGCGATTGCGCAAGTAGTCGCAAACTTTCTCCTGTGTGACAATCGCCCGCTCTGCGTCCGGAAAAGCACGCCGGACCCATAGTGCCAGCAAATGCAACTAGCGCGTTGCCACCTGCACCGCGTCCTTCACATATCCATCCGCCACCGGGTAGTTGCGGAACCGGATCGTGGAGTAGCGGTCGAACCAGGCGTGAAGTTCGGTTTCGATGTCGGGGTTGTAGTCCGGAGCGACGTACAGTGTTTTGCCGCTCACGGGTTCGCGGACTTCGCCGTCTTCCACAATCACTTCGCCGGCTTTGATCACGAGTTTGGGAAGTGAGAACATCCGCTCTTTATCCTCGTGCGGTTCGTAGAACGTGATGTCGGCATCGGCGCCGGGGCCGAGATGCCCTTTGTGTTTCAGCCCCAACATGCGGGCTGGGGCGGCGCGGGTGATGATGCAGATTTCACTCAGCGTGTACTCGCGGTCGAGATCCTTGAGCACACTGCCGCGCTGCACTTGCGCATGCACCGTCTTAAACACGTCACGACGATGGTCGCGGTCCATCAGCAGCTTGATAATTTGCGGGTAGGCTAAGAACGAGCCGCCGTTGGGGTGATCGGTGCTGAGGGCGACTTGCCAGGGATCGTTGACGAGCAGGAACCACTCCAAACCAATCGCCCATTGCCAGGCGTGGATGAGGTTCGTGTTCTTGTACCGAATGGGAGCGATGCCGCAACCGGATTCGAGTTCGGTATCGCCGCTGTACCATTTCGTCCCGAAGACGCTTTGCAGGTAATAGCCGAGCGGACCGTCGCCGGTCATGCTGGTCGTGTCGCCGAACAGCACCTGGCCGACATCGACGGTGAGGTTGGGATGCGTGTTGACATACTCGGCGAGCGGGGCGACTTTGCTGTTGAACGTCTCCTCGTCGCACGCGCCCCCGCCGTAGCTGTGAAACTGAATATGCGTGAGATGCCCACGTCGGCCTTCGAGAGCCTGCATCGTGGCGAGCGTCGTCGTCCAGTTGCCCGGCAGGCCCAGGTTGTTGGCGTGGATGTGCACCGGATGCGGATAGCCGAGCTCGCCAGCAGCTTGCGCGATGCTTTGAATGATCTGCCGGGGCGTGATGTTGAAATAATCGACGACCGTATCGAGATCCTCGACGTTCCCCGCTTGCTTCTGCTTCCACATCTCGACGCCGCCGGGATTCACGACCTTCAGCGCGTACGACTTCGTCGCGCCGGTGAGCCAGGCCAAAAACGCTTTGAGCCGCTTGGGGTTCTGGTCCTTGATCGCCTGTAAGGCGAACTCGTTGTTGCCGACGAGGACGTAGAAGCCTTTGTCGATGCAAGGCGTATCGGCCAGTTCTTCGTGCACATGCCGCGCGGCGAGCGGCGGCACGGCGGCGTCAAAGGCGGTGGTGTAGCCTAGCCCTGCGTACTTGTAGCCGGTGGCGAACGTGCTAGGGACGCTCCCGAGCGTGCCGCTGCGTGTGTTCGACGTGCGCAAAACCGGCGCGGATTTGCGTTTATCCTCCGGCCGCAACTTGCGCGCTACGTTCACCTTCGGCCCGGCGATGTGACAGTGCATATCGACCCCGCCGGGCATGACGACAAGCCCCGTGGCGTCGATCCGCCGCGTCGGCTCAGCGCTCGAATCGCGCGGCGGCGCAATGATCTTGCCATCCTCGATCCACAAGTCGCGGACTTCGCCGTCGATGTGGTTGGCCGGGTCGTAGAGCGTGGCGGAGGTGAT
>CAUJKE010000091.1 GCA_963205385.1 Planctomycetota bacterium
CGTGGGCATCGGTCGCGGCGCGGCCTTCTTTTCATCGGGCTTCTCGAGGACGAACGTGCGGTGATACAGCGCGCAGAGTAAAAGGTCGTAGCTGGTGTCCGCCGGCAGTTGAAACAGCTTGAGCAACGGCTCCGCCAAATATCTGGCGACTTCGCGCCGCCGCGCAGGCGAGAAGAACCGCCGCCGATCGACGTAGGACGCAATTGCGCGGGCCATGGTGCGCGTCACCACGAAATTCGCGGGGATGTATTCCGAGAGTTGCGCCGCACGCGGATCTTCAAGCCGGATCACACCGGTGAGCCATTGCCGATCTTCAACGACGACCATCGTGCCGCATACGAGATCTCCCATCCGTTGAAAGCGGCGATTACACGTCATCACAATCAGCCCCAATACGAAGGTCGGGATGATATAGAACGGAGGCGCTTCGGGGATGAACATGTGCAACGACAACAGCGGTAGTTCGTCGGCCGTCCGCAGAATATTGCGCATGATCGCCTGCATGCCGTTGATGGGCTGGCCGCTGATCGTGAGCACCCGAATGCCTAGCATTCGCTTGCCAGGCGTTTGGCCGTTCATGAAGGTCTCGAACAGGCCGCCGTAAAACCAACTCAGGAGAAAGAACAGAATGAGAATCACGCCGGTGATCGCGGCGCCAATAAACCAGGACAGAGTCGTCGACAAGGCAATCGAGAGCCCGACAAACGCGGCGATCCGCAGCGCGAGATCAACGGCGTACGCGACCAGTCGCCGAAACGGGCCGGCGAGACGGTACTCGAAGGCGATGTTTTCAGGCGTGACGATCTCGATAGTGTCGTCGAGTTGCTTTGCTGCGGCCGCCATGCTGAGATCGTCAAGTGTCGAGTAAATAGGATGCAGACGCAAACGCACACGCAGGGCCAAGCCCCCCGCGCGTGGTACCATTGGCCGCCAATCGTTCATTATTCGTCGCGACAGCCTCCACCGCAAGTAAGCGGCAGATCAGGGCTTAGCAGGCGCACAAAATCCACAGGGATGCAATTCGGCCGCGCCACGGGTTATGACGACCGGGGTGAATCTAGCACTTGACCGTGCGTTAATCGTACGAATCAACCGCCGCGAAACCAATAACTCAAAAATACTTCGTCGCCGGGCAATTATAATGCATTCCACGGAGAGGCACTTGCGGCACGGAAGTATTTGCGTATTCGATGTGGAGGAAACTTGCGTGCAATTCAACCGACGCCAACTCTTGCAAACCGCCGTCGCGGCCACGGCCTGGGCGACACTGCCGCTGACTTTTGCCTGGGGCGCGCCCCCCCCGACCAACAAATTGCCTGAAGATAACGGCAAAGGGGTGCGATTGGGGGAACCGGTGAAGCAAAAGTGGCGTGTGGGGATGGTGGTCCGCGCGATTGGCGGGCCATGCAGCGGGTTGTATGGGACCATTCCCGTCCCCACGAATTGGCCGGAGCAGGAGATCGTGGTGAGCGATGAAGAACTCACCAAACACGTGCGCGCCGTCAACTACCGGATGCTGGAGGGAGGCGTAATGCAGATGCAGATCTCGGTCCCCACGCTTCCCAATGGCGACACCGCTTCGGCCCTCGTCACGTTTGAAGTGTTCCGCCGCCCCGCTCAACCGCCGGAGGACACGAGCATTTTGACGATTCCCAAGCGGCCGCACAGCAGCTTGGGGCGCTACCTCAATTCCAGTCCGTATATCGAATCCAAGGACACTAAGATTCGCGAACTCGCCCGCGAGTTGATGGAGGAGAACGCCGCCAAGCCGGACTGGGAAAAAGTCGAGGCGCTCTACGATTGGGTGCGCGACCACGTCGAGTACCGCGAAGGGAAGCTAAAGGGAGCGCTCGCGGCGCTCAAGGACAAGACCGGCGATTGCGAGGAGCTTACATCGCTGTTTATCGCGCTCTGCCGGGCCAACGGCATTCCGGCCCGCACCGTGTGGGTGCCGGGGCACTGTTATCCCGAGTTCTACCTGGAAGACGATGAATCGCAGGGACATTGGATTCCCTGCCAGATTGCAGGCGCGCGTGAGTTCGGCGCGCTTACCGATCCGCGTCCGGTTTTGCAAAAGGGGGACAACTTCCGCGTGCCAGAAAAGAAGGAAGCCCAGCGCTACGTCGCGGAGTTCCTCAAAGGCAAAGCCGGCGGGGGGAAGCCGCAGGTGACTTTCCACCGGGACGTATTGCCAGCCGATTGATGATGAGAGGGCAAGCGGAAATCTATTCGCTCTTTTCGGCGATCTTCGCTTCGGTAGCCTCCGCTGTCTGTGTGGCGATGACCTTGGCTTCCACCAGGCTCACGAGCGTTTGCCCCGCTTTGAGCTGCAGTTTTTTGTCGGCGGTGACGACGGTCCATTGGCCTTCGCCCCGCAAGACGAAGAGCGGGATGGCGCTGGCGCCGTATTGCTTCTCAAAGGCGGCTTGATCGAATTCCGCGGTAATTTTGGTCTTTTTCACCGCGCCGCCAGCGAGCAAGCGATCGCGCAAGGTTTCGTAGGTCGTCATTTGAGTGAACAATACGCGGCCGCGGAGGTGTTCTTGCCCGGTCTCGATGCGCGCCCGGCCGGTCGTCGGCGGCGACAGTTGATAAACCTCCGCGCGCCCAAACAATGTGCCGAAGTGAGCGCAGGCGAGCGAATTGACTTCGACGTTGGGGGTCAGCGCGAAGAATCGCCCGATGCCCCAGAGGTCGATCTCGTTCATTAGCCGCTCCGAGAGAATGCTGGCGAATTGCGCGGACAGCCCGGCCATGCGCGCGGTTTGCACGTTGTTGAAGTTGGTATCAACCAACAACACTTGCACGCCACTGGATTGCAGCGCCAGCGCGATCTCGCGCGCCAGCGGATGCGCGCCGGCGATCAGCACGCCTTGCGGACTGGCAACCGCCAGCCCTAGCGCTCGTGCGAGCGGACCGGACGTTAGCCCGTAAACCGTGACAGTGCAAATGATGACCAGGAACATCACCGGCGCGAGTTGCGCGGCCTCCTCGCCCAAGGCGAGACCGAAAATCGAGGCGACCGAAGCGGCGACGATTCCGCGCGGCGCCATCCAGGCCAAAAACGTCCGCTCGCGCCAATTCAGCTTTGTGCCAATCGTGGAGAGCGCCACCGCCACCGGCCGCACCACCACAATCAAGAGCGCGACAAACACCCACGCCCGCCAGCCTAGTCCCGTGATGTTGCTCAATTCCAACCGCGCCGCAAGCAGAATGAACAAGCTGGAAACCAACAGCACCGTCAACCGCTCCTTGAACTCGATGACCGCATGCAACACTTGCGTTTTCTGGTTCGCCAAGACGATCCCCATGATCGTCACCGCGACCAGCCCCGATTCATGAACGATGAGATTCGCCGTGGCAAAGGCGGCGACCACCATCAGCACGACGATGGGGCTATCGAGAAAATCGGGAACCAAATTGCGTTTGAGAACTTGCACGAGGATCCAGGAACCGAGCGCGCCGCATACGCCGCCGACCAGGCAGGTAGTCCCCAGCATATAGACGATTCCCTGCACCATCGCCGAGAGTGCGCCGGCATCGATGGCGGGGGCGATTTCGTACACGAGCAGCGCGGCGACCGCGCCGACCGGGTCGATGACGATCCCTTCCCACTTCGCCACCGGCCCCGCATCGCCAGAAGGGCGAATCTGACGCAATAGCGGTTGTACAACCGTCGGACCGGTCACGACCAAAATGGCGCCCAGCAACAGCGCCACGGACCAGTTCATCTCCAGCAAGAAATAGGCGCCGAGCGACGACAAGAGCCAGGTAATCGCGGCGCCGGTCGTCAGTAAGTTCCGTAGCGGCACGCCGATCCGCTTGAGATCCGCCACACGGAGCCCCAAGCCGCCTTCAAACAGCACCAGCGCGACGGCAATCGCCACGCCGGGAAAGAGCAAATCGCCGAACATCGCATCGGGATCGATCAGCCGCTTTGGCCAATGACCATTGAGCTGGAGCCACCCCAGCACCAATTCCGAAATGGGCCCCGCGAGGATGCCGATGGTCAAAAGCAGCACAATCGAGGGGATGCGCAGCTTCCACGCCACCCATTGGGCGCCAATCCCCAGGACCAAGACCAACGACAAACTCAGGAGCAGATGCTCGCTTTCGCTCATGTCCCCTCCGCCACCGCGCGCCGAGCCAATTGTCGTAACTGTAGCAAGTGGCCTGATTTGGGGCGATGGGTGCGATTGGGAATTCGTTAATCAGTGGTGCGCAGCGCGCGGTTCGCAATGGAGCCACCCCGGGCGGCAAACGCTGCGCGCGGGAAACTTTGTGGCCTGTAACGATTCTGCGGACAACTCGGCTTGTGCTGGAATTGCGCTGTCTGTGGGTCGATCTCAACTTGCGGAAGGTAGTGTTGCGCTGCGTAGTCACACTGCCAGACTTGACTGAACAGTGCTAGCAAATGAGGAACGATGCCATGACGCTGCAAGGCCATTGGAAACGTTGGACCTTTCCGTTGTGCCTCGCGGCTTCCCTGGCCGCGGCGCCTGTCCACGCGGATGGCGTGGAGCCTTGGGAATCGGATCAGACGGTGGAGACCGAGACGGAGACCGAATGCGAACTCGAGCCCGAGCCGCTTCCCTTGGAAGAGGACTATGCAGGCGGAACCGTTACCGATCAGGAACAAGCGGTCCCATCGCCTGACGAATTGAGCGACGACATGCTCGAGCCGGAGCCTGATTACTCGCCGCTCGCCGAGGATTATTCCCCGGAAGACGACATCGCTCGCGAGGAAGCCAATGCCGCGCCGGCCCCCGCGGTGCGCGATACTTCCGAAGTGATCGAGGAGCGTTACCCGAATGGTTCGCTGAAGATTGTGCGCGAAGTCGTGCAGGATGCAGCCGGTAACTATCTCAACCATGGCCCGTGGAAGATGTTCAACGAGCGCGGCGCGGTCGTGGTGGATGGCCAATATTATGAAGACGAGCGTCACGGCGTGTGGAACCGCTGGTATGCGAGCGGCGAAGTTCCGTTTTTGCGTCAAAAACCGTTCACTGACTTTATTCCCCCGTTCATCAGCCAAGGCATTTTCGATAGCGGCGACTTGCACGGCGCGTGGATCGTTTACGATGCGAAGCAACGCAAGATCTGCGAAATTCGCTTTAATCATGGCGAGCGCGAAGGTCACGCGGTCTGGTACCATCCCAACGGTCGCAAGATGCGCGAGATGAAGTACGAACGGGGCGTGGTCAACGGCCCGGTGCAAGAGTTCCACCCCGATGGATCAGTCGCGCTGAAAGACAACTACGACGAAGGACGCAAGCAGACGGTTCAAACCGTCTACTATGGCGGAAACGTCAAGAAGTTCACCGGCTCGTTCCTCGAACCACCGCTCGCGGCCCAAAAGGCGGATAACTGGTGGGACGGCGAAATGGCCACTTACACCGCGACCGGCAAGACGGTCAAGCATGGCCCATACCAGGCGTGGCATCCCAACGGCCAGAACCGCATGAGCGGTGAATATAAGTACGATATTCCTGTCGGCACGTTCACCTGGTGGTTTGCCAACGGTCAAAAGGCGCTCGAAGGGGTGTACGACGAAGGCAAACAGGAAGGCGAATGGAACTGGTGGCACGAAAACGGCCAGCCTTCGATTCGCGGCTACTTCACGGCCGGCAACCCCAGCGGCAAGTGGACCTGGTGGAGCAAGGAAGGCAAAGTCGCTCAATCGGGCGATTTCTCGGACGAGAAGGGACATATCGTCGTCACGCCGGTCGTTCCCGCCCCCACCACGACGCAGCAAGCCGAAGCACCGACCGGACAACGCCCACCGCTGCGCTAAACACTGGCGAGTCCAACGGCTCCCGCAATACCCCGTCGCGCGTGCGGCGGGGTATTGTTATGCGCCTTGGCCGGGCGCCTTCTCATTGGCGAAACGGGCGAGCGGAAGTAAGTTTGTAGTCAGGATTCGCCCCGCGAATTCAAACCACAACCCACGTTCGCCTTTGCTGGGGAGTCGTATGGCGCTCGAAATCTTGCATCCCGACTATCCGCGCGGTCCCTTTCGCGCGGCGATCTTCGATTTCGATGGGACGCTCTCGCTCCTGCGCCGCAACTGGCAAGACGTCATGATTCCCATGATGGTCGACGTGCTGGCGGAAACCGGCACATCCGAGAGCCGCGAAAGCCTGGCCGGGCATGTCGAGGAGTTCGTCATGCGGCTCAATGGCAAGCAGACGATCTACCAGATGATGCGTCTGGCGGAGGAAGTTTCCGCGCGGGGGGGCTCGCCGCGGGAACCGCTCGCTTATAAACACCAATACCACGACCTGCTGTGGCGAGAGGTGGGCGAACGAGTGGAGTCGGTGCGCAGCGAGCGCATGCCGGCGGAAGAATTCACCGTCCCCGGCGCCCGCGAGTTTCTCACTTCGCTGCAAGACGCGGGACTGACGCTTTACCTCGCGTCGGGCACCGACTTGAACTATGTCCGCGATGAACTCGAGGTTCTCGGCCTGGACGAGTTTTTTGGCCCTCGCGTCTATGGCGCGCTCGACGACTACCGCAAGTTCAGCAAGGCGATGATCGTCGAGCAGATCATTCGGGACACGCACGTGCGCGGAACCGAACTATTAGGCGTGGGGGATGGTTACGTCGAAATCGAGGAAGTGAAGCGCGTCGGCGGCTTGGCGCTTGGCGTTGCAAGCAATGAGGCGACGCGCGTCGGCATCAACGCTTGGAAGCGGAATCGACTCGCGACCGCCGGCGCGGACGTGATTATCGGCGACTACAGCGCGCTCTCAGAACTTCGTACTTTGCTTGGCATCTAACGAGGCAGCATGTATCCGCAATTTGACCGAAACCGTCTGATTATCAAGCCGCTGCGCGAGCGCCAGCATGACCTGGCGATCGCGCATCAACTCCCGCTCGACGCCGTGCCGACGCCGATCGATGAGCAGTCGCTGCGCGTGCTCGATATTCTCGGCGAGCGCCTGGTGGCCGCGCGCGAGCGCGGCGCGGCCATTTTGATGCTGATGGGAGCGCACGTGATTCGCGCCGGCGTCGCGCTCCAGCTCATCGACTTGATGGAGCGGAAACTGCTAACGCATCTCGGCATGAACGGCGCAGGGCCGATTCACGACTACGAATTCGCCACCATCGGCGCGACGTGTGAAAGCGTGGCGCGCTACATTCGCACCGGCGAGTTTGGGCTGTGGCGCGAGACCGCCGAAATCAACAACATCATCCGTCAAGGCGCCGCCAACGACCAGGGATTCGGCGAAGCCGTCGGCCTGGCGATCAATCAAGGCGATTCACCCTACAGGCAGTACAGCCTCACAGCGGCCGGCGTGCGGCTCGGGGTTCCCGTCACCGTGCATGTCGGCATTGGGTACGACATCATCCACGAACACCCCAACTTTGATCCCGCTTCGTTCGCGGTCGCCAGCTATCGCGACTTCCTCAGCGTCTGCCATACCGTGGATAACCTCGAAGGCGGCGTCTTCCTTTGTGTCGGTTCCGCGGTGATGGGACCAGAAATCTACCTCAAGGCCCTCGCGATGGCGCGCAACGTGGCTCACCAGGAAGGTCGCCAGATCGCGCACTTCACCACCGCGGCGTTTGACCTGATCCCCATCCAGGGAGATTTTCAGGCCGAAGCGCCGAAGTCCAATCCGCAATATTATTATCGCCCTTGGAAGACTATTTTGGTGCGAACGGTCGCCGACGGGGGCGAAAGTTTTTACGTCTGCGGCGACCATCGGCACACGATTCCCCTGTTGCGCTTGGCAGCCTTGCGGGCAGAAGCGAAACTAGCAGGCGGTGAGGAACGCGCGGAAGTTTAGCGGGAACAGCTTCCTCCACTTGGCACATCGGGATCGTCTCATGCTCGCGCTTGATCGTTTACAGTCGCTGCTCAACACGCTTCCACGTTTAACGATCGGCCTGGTGGGCGACCTGTTTCTCGATCGCTACTTGCACGTAGCGCTCGACGAAATGGAGACGTCGCTCGAAACCGGGCTTGAGGCGTATCAAATCGATCGCGTCCGTAACGCGCCGGGGGCCTTGGGTACGGTGATGAACAATCTGGCGGCGCTGGGCGTTGGGTTGCTCGTTCCGGTGAGTGTCATTGGCGATGACGGGCACGGTTACGATTTGCTGCGCGAACTGGGCCGCCTTCCGGTCGATAAGGGGCAACTCCTCTGCTCGCGCGAACGCTTGACGCCGACCTATACCAAGCCGCTGCGCCGCGATGCGCAAGGCGTGTGGCAAGAGTTGAATCGACTCGATGTGCGGACGCGCGCCCCGCTCTCGCCTGAAGCGACCGCCGAAGTTTGCCGGCGACTCGCCGCGGTCTTTCATTCGTCGGACGGGCTGATCGTGCTCGACCAGATCGTCGCCGACGAGCAGGGGGTGATCAATTCAGAAGTCCGCGCAACGCTTCGTGAACTCGCGCAAGCCGCGCCTGAGAAGCTGATTTTCGTCGATAGTCGAGCCCATCTTTCGCGGTTGGAAAGCGTCACGCTCAAATGCAATCGGAGTGAACTAGCCGCCCTCGCGCCGCAACACTCCCCGGCGGCGCTGCGTGAGTGTGCGCTGACTTTGGCTGAGCGGAATCAGCGAACCGTGTTCGTGACGCAAGGGGAAGAAGGGGTGCTGGTGGCGCAGCCGGATGGGACGACGACGTTGACGCCGGCGTTTGTTGTGGAGGGGCCGATTGATATCGTCGGCGCCGGCGATAGTTGCACCAGCGGCATCGTCGCGGCGCTGTTGGCCGGGGCTAGCGACTGCGAAGCGGCGGAGGTCGGCAATCTCGTCGCCTCGATCACCATTGAGCAACTCGGGGAGACCGGAACAGCGACGCCGGCGCAAATTCTGGCCCGGCGACAAGAATCGTAGCGTAGAAGAGTTCTGGATCCCATCGCTGCACGCTACCATCTCGCTCGCCCTCCGCACATGGCGGATGAAGTCGTGGGCTTATGGCCAGCGTGAAAACCGAAAACTTATCGACCGGTTGCCGTTAAGCACCGGAGTGCTTCGGGCGCGCACCTCAACCGCTCCCGCGGAAAACAAACGGCGAACAAACCGCTACCGATAGTGAAAATGCGCTGTCGCTGTGCAGTCTTTGTTAGCGCGGATGCGAATCCAATGTGCGCTGAAGCCGTCTTCAAACACGTGATTGACGGCGCCGCCGGCAGGCACGGTCAGGCTGTTGTACACACTCCAAGTACCGTTACCCAGCACATCGACTTCGATGTCAAAAGCCACTGCGTCTTGGAAATCATGCGATAGATGCAGCATTTTCTTATCAAAACCGGTCATCAAGAACGGGTCGCTATTTTCGCCGGCCTTGATTGGCGTCTCCCACCACGGCCCGCCCCAACCGGACGGCTTGCCGGTCATCTTCCAAAGGTCGTCGATGTTGCCGAACCAGAACCCCGATTGCGGCTGGCCGACGGCGTTGTCCGTTTGGTCGCCGGCCATGACGAATAGCCCGCGCCAATAACAGTAGTCCGGGACGATCCGCAGGTGATTGCCGATCGGCTTCACGCCCCACAAATGTCCGCCGTAAGTGAGAGCCGGCAGCTCATAGAAAATGCCGTGGGCGTCGAGGAGGTAACGTTCGGTCTGGGCCTCGCGGATCCGCATCCATTCGGTGTTCCAGGTATGGTCGAACGATTGGCTCCCCTTGGGAAGTCGATAACGCTTCCATTCGCCATCGTGGAGGACGCGCAAGATCACGGAAGCGCGATCCCAACCCACGGCGTACAGCGTGTTGCCGTACCGCGACCCCGTGCGGGGATTTTGCTTGCCAGAGACCTCGACAAACGGATTACGCTCCAGAATGTTCCAGGCATTCTTGCCGTCCCACTCCGCGAGACGCCCCGCGGCGCGGGTGCCGAGAAATTCCGGCTCTTCGTAGGTATTATTGGCGATCACCACGCGGCCTTGCGCCGTGTGCATTCCTTTGTAATGCGGCTGCGAACCGGCGGGGATGTCGAGCTCGTCGTTGAGATTGAACAGTTGCTTGCTCTCGAGCGTTTTCAAATCCGCCTCGTACAGCTTGCCTTCCATCGTCAGGAAATACACCATCGTCGCCGGATGTTCCAGATGCCGCGCGGTAGCGGTCAGGCGATGTTTGCTCAACTCGGCAAACGTGCGGACGTTTCCGGCGGCGTCGATGACATGCGGCCCAATCACCACCTGGCGCGTCTCCCAGTGAACGAGCCGATTGGCGAACGTGCCGGTGACGGACGCGGGATGCTTGCGCATCGTCATGTCGTCGCTGATTTCATACAACCCAATGCCGGAACCCCTGATATGTGCGACATAGCCCACCGCCCATAACTTATCGGCCCAGGGAATCAGCGCCCCAATGCCTGTCTCGCTGTCGCTCCCATCCCCGGGGGCGTAAACCGTGAGCTTGGGAAACACGCCATTGATTTGCAGCGGTGCCTGCTTTTCAGTAGCCACAGATATCGGCGGTATTTCCGACGGCGAGCTTGGCGGCGATTCCGGCGACGCTTCTGGCTGTTGGGCAAACGCGGGAGCGGCGGCGAGGAGGAGCACGAGGGCCCAGCAGTGGCGCATCATGGAAGAACCCTTTTCGGTCAAGCGGCAGTTTGGCGGGCGAAATGACAGCGTCGATTGTACGTCCGTCAATTTTACATTGCGAACGCAATCACGTAGAAAACCCAACCAGTCACCGCCGTGAGCAACATCCCCAGCGCCGCCAGCTTGCCCCAGAGAATATGCGTGGAACTATAGGAGCCTGGTTGCGCGGGATTCGGAAACTTCCGCACCGCCTGCACAATGACGTAGGCCCACAAAAACGGCGTGGGAATGGCGAAGAGCAGATGAATCGCCAGGCTGGTCCACACACCGTCCCACGTTCCGGCTTTATAGAACCGTGAAGGCTTAGCGAGCTCTTCCCAATCGGTGAACAGCCGCATATCAACCTCAAACGCGCCGACGGTCGCCAAGAGCACGATGCCGAGGATGATCTGAATCCGCTTGTGCAGTTCGTACTTCCGCTGGAATTTGACCAGGTAGATGCTGACCCCCAGCACCAGAAGGATGCCAAACATCGCCACGAAAACGAAGTCCAGCATGAACGACGCGCGCGTGCCGAGAAAGCCTGTCCAATGGGCAGGTAGTTCGGCGTTGGTTTGCGAAAGCAGCGGGGGGTAAAACATCAGGCAAGGTCATCCGGTGCGGTGAAGGACCGCCGGATTGTACCGCATTTTCGCCGCGATTCGAGTGCCGCACGAGCCACGGCATATTCAAGTGGTCAACGGTGCGATTAACGGCGAACCGCATTGACCGCCGCCAGCATCGCGCGCGCCCGCTCTTCAATCGCGTCGAAGCGTTTTGCCGCCAGGTCGGCGGGAGCGAACAGGTGTGCGGTAAAGCCCACGCCAAAAGCGCCGGCTTCCAAATACTGCGGGGCGTTCTCCAAATGCACACCGTTAGTGGGCACAATGCGGAGCATTGGAAGCGGGCCCAGCGCTTGCTTCACCCAGTTGGGCCCTTCGGTCGGGCCTGGAAATAGCTTCACCAGGCTCGCGCCACTTTGCTGCGCGTGCCACATTTCGCTCGGCGTCGCACAGCCGGGCATGAAAGCGACGCCGAGTGCTTGCGCGGCGTGCAGGATTGGCGGATCCCAGATCGGCGAGACGAGAAACTGCGCGCCCGCCGCGACGGTGCTCCGCGCGTCTTCGATCGTCAGAATCGTCCCCGCGCCGACGATTAGCTCCGCGCGCTGGCGAAACTCGGCAATCAACTCGCACACGCCGGGGATGGTCATCGTGAATTCAATCACCCGAAACCCGCCCCGAATCGCCGCGAGCATCGCCTGGCGGGCGGTATCTGCATCCTTGGTGCGCAAAATGGCCGATGCCCGTGCCTCGTACATCGCCGCTAGAAAATCATCCGCTCGCATGTTCGCCTCCGGTCGCTACGTCTGGTCGATTGGACCGGGTTATATTACCATGCGCTGAACTCGCCGCCAGCGGCGTGCGAGATTTCTGAAGCACCACCGGCCCGGTGGCGGAATTGGCAGACGCACAGGATTTAAAATCCTGTGTCCCTTTAGGGACGTGCGGGTTCGAGCCCCGCCCGGGCTATCTTGGCGCGAAATGCGTGGTTCGGCGGAGAAGCGAACTGGCTTGCCGAGGCGCTTGCAGAGAAATGTGCGCTGGATTGCGCCCATCAAAGAAAAGCAATCGACCCCAGAGGCGATCCTTGCCTCTGGGCGGTGTCGATGCCGCGCCGGGGTACTTCGGTTGGACCGAATTGCCTGACGCACGTTGCAATCGCAGGCATCTTGCCCACGATCCGCCTCAAGCATACCGTCGAACGAGTCAACGGGGGCGAGACAGTCTGTGGCCGTTGACTGGCTCGCCGCTTGCGACGCAAGGCGAACTCACGGACGGACGTTAGCCCGTGAATCTGTTTCGAATGCTCTCGTTGGCTCCTAACGTGGCTGCGTGGGGCGAGCGTGTTCTTCCTCGGGTGCGGTGGTTCGACCTGGCGTCTGCGCCGAAGGCGCCGGCGACGGCGTCTTGCGCGGTGTTGCTCCTACTCCGGCTTCAAACGCGCTCTCCGCGAGTTGATCGTAACGTGGCTGTTGGTGATTCAAGTACTGTTCCCACCGCCCTTTGTCCCAAATCTCCAGGTGGTCGCGCACGCCGAGCAGCATGACCTCGCGCGAGAGTCCCGCGAACGTGGCCAGTTCCTGGGGTATGCGAATCCGTCCCTGCGTATCGACCTCGACCGGCAAGGCCTGCGAGTAGAAAAGGCGGCTGAAAGTACGTGTCTCTTGTCCTGCTGGCGATCCTTGCGCCAACTGCTCGCCCAGTCGCGAGAAAGCTTCCTCGGTGTAGAGGGCGAGCGATCCATCGGTGCCGGGCGCCAAATAAAGCGGAATCTCAGGCGATTGCCCGAGGGTGTCGCGAAGCCTTTTGGGAAGCGCTAGTCGCTGCTTCTCATCAAGTGACCGCGGGTATGTGCCTGTGAAGAGCATTTTTCCCACCTGTCACCACTCAGCCCCACAACGCTCCCTAAGATACCCATTAAGAACCTTTCGTCAACATTGTTTTCCACAACTCCGTCGCTACGAACCCAACAACCGACGCGCAGAGACTTATGGCGTAAGGGTTTACGATGCGAAAAAAAATTAATGGGGCCAGTTGCCCCGACAGAATAGGGGGTCGCCGCGTTCAGCCGCCCAAAAGCGCGTTCGCCGCGACGCGCGTCCGCAAAACATCCGCCGGCTTGGCGCAGTTACAGAAGGAACAGGCCACGCATCGAAGAGGAAACCGCCAGGCATGATTCATTCCGGCTAGCCCGCCGCCAAGCGCCGCTTAGCCCATCGTTCCCGTTGGCGATCAGGAATGTAAATCCCTCTTCCTGGTACAATCATGCCTGTCCTTTTCGCCATCCTGCACTCACGAAGCCGGAAAAGAGCAGGCATAAGACAGGCATAATTCATATCCGCTAGTGTGCCGCAAAACGCTGCTTTGCTTATCGTTCCGGTTGGCGATCGGTGTTGTGAATTCTTTCGCGTGGTACAAGGACACCGTTTTTTTTCGCTTGCGTTGAGACGCTATTCGTCTTCCGACGCGCGCGCATTTTGGACCAACTGGCGGAAAGTGGCGCGTAAGGACTTATGCAAGAATCGAGCATACGATTTGTCCAAGTTGCGGATTGCGATTAGTTCCACGACATCGGCAAAGTCCTTGTGCGTTCGCCGCAGGTTGCTCATGCCACGGGCGATCTTCATTTCAAGGAGTCGAGCAAGGCGAACCACCGATAGCCCTTCGATCTGCTCGACATTCAAATCACCCACTGGTTCTGCGACGGAAACCTCCGCTCCTTTCCCAGCTTTCTGGCCGGCGATGAGAAACGGAATTGCGATTCCGTCCACCGTGCGGAACTCAAGTTGGTCAGGATCCCAAATGAAGCCTGCATCCGTCAGGAGATGACGAACCGCAGCACTGTCTTGGGCGCGGATCACGAGATCAAGATCCGTCGTATTGCGCTGGTAGCCGTGGGGGCACACTGCGACACCGCCGCAAACGGAGTAGGCAATGCCAGCACGGCGTAAGAGCTCATTGCATCGCGCAGCGACCTCCCAGAGGGATTCGTTTCCGAGCATCGCATATACCTTTTGCGCAGTATTCATTGGTTACCACTCCGTTCTGATTATATCCCACCAATACGAAATGGCAGTAACGGGTTCGGCGGATACAAAAAAAGGACGGGCATTCTTGCCCGTCCTTAATGTGGTGTGCGGATGTCGGCTTTAGCGTAAGCTCGAACCACTCGGTACGAAGGACGAGGTGGAATTGGCGGTTTCGGCCGCCGGGGCGGCGGAACCGAAGAACCGCGTCGTCTGTTCGGAAGCGAGGCGCGTTTCGGGGTCGGTGCAGCGAACTTCCGCGCGGAAGATATGGCTGCCTCCCTTGCTGGCTTTCGCGGTGATCGTTAACTTCACCGCTTCGCCGGCGCCGATCGCGGCGATCGGATCCAGCAAGGCCTGGCCGCCGCCGAGTTCGGCGGTCGCGCCTTCGACGCGGAGCGGATCGATGCCATCGGAGAAGTTCACCACCACGGCCACGTTGCGGGCGGCCTTGGTGCCCCGGTTGGTAATGGTGACTTCGTACACAACTTCCTCGCCGACGGGCTTCGGTCCTTGCGGATCGTTGACGGTGAGTTTCAAGTCGGCGACCGCTTCGACTTTGGTCGTGGCGGCGGCCGAAGTCAGCAATTCGCCGGACTGCACTTGCAGCGGAACTTCGCTCGTGCCGGCCGTATTCAGCGAGCACGTAAATTCAAACGTCAGCCGTTTGCCAGCGGCCAGCGCGCCGGCGGGCCAAATGAGTTGCCCGCTCTTCTCTTGCGCGGCGGCAATGCCACCGAGATATTCCGAACCCTCGGGAAGGAGCACGCCGGCCACCACGTCGCTGGCCGGTGCGTCGCCGGTGTTGGCGAGTTCGACGGTATAGGTTGCTTCCGAACCAGCGAAAACGAGCGCCGGGCCGGTGATCGCGGCTTCCAGTTTAGCGCGACGCACGAGGACGTCCTCGCTGGCTTTTGCCGTGAGGTCGCCGGAGCGCGCGGCGAAGTGCATCTGCATGCTACCGGCCTGGCTGGCGGTCATGCTGACTTCAATGGTCTTCTGCTGCCCGGCGGCAATCGTGCCGAGTTGTTTCGCGTCGGCTTCCGAAGCATCGTTCGAAAGCAAGTTCACCGTGACCGCTTCAGCATCGCCGGTGCCGGGGTTGGCGACAATGATTTGATAGACGGCCGTTTCCCCATACATCACTTCCTTCGGCCCCTTGAGCGTCATCGCGAGCTTGGGCTCGAGAACTTTCACGGAAGCGGTGGTCGAAGGGGGCGCTTGCGTCCACTCGACCGCGAGTTCCACGGGGGCGCTTGTTTGCGGAATGACTTCGATGGTGAGTTTCTCATGGCTGCGTCCCGCGACGCCGGCCAGCTTCCACATTAAACGCTGGGCGTGGCTTTCGTCGTTCGCTTCGGCGTCGCCGGCGCTGCCACTGACATTGCTCAGCTCGACGTGCTTGGGCAGATTGACGGCGATGTAAACGTCCTTCGCATCCACGACGCCTTGATTGACGACCGTGACCGTATAAATCGCCGGTTTGCCCAGCGTCATGGTCGGAGGACCGGAAGTATCCACGGCGAGCGCGGCGTTTGATCCGGCGGCGAGCGATTGCCCCCGGGGCGGCGCGGAGTCATTGGCGTTCGTGCTGGGATTGGTGTTCGTGGCCGTTGAAAAAGCCGGCGCGGCGGAGGGATTGCCGGTGACGCGACTGCGCGACGGCGCCACGCGGAGCGGCGCGCTGGGCTGGACCACGGCGTCGGACGGGCTGGCAAGTGTGCGACTGGGCGACTCACTGACCGTGGTTGTGGGACGGGACGAGGGCCGTTTCAGCACCGACGGCAGCGGCTGGGCGCTGAAAGTGGAATCTTCGCTGGGAAGTTCTTCGTCCGTGGCGAGCGGCGTCGGCTTGGGAAGCGTGTCATTGCGAACCGTCGCAGTCGGCGCCGCCACGGTGGTTTCCACCGGCGTGGTTTGGAATTCTGGCTGCTCGGCGCGCCGCAGTGCTTGCATGCGACCTGCCAGCCCGCCGGTGCGTCGCGCGGCAACGTGCGGAACTTCCGTGCCTGACGAAGGGAGTACGTGAGGGTCGTACGTGGCGTCGTCGGCCAGGTCGCTGTCCTGGACGTCGGCTAAGGGGCGGGCCTGCGCCGGCGCGTTGAGTGTCGCTGGCTCGCCCTCTGGTGGGGCTTGAGCTTGCACCCACGCACCAACCGCGCAAGCGGACGCAATCACTACGCCGCAGATTGTCAAATTTCGTCGCATGGCTAGACCACCTCCCTGGGTCAAATCAATGAGCCTCGGGAGCGTTATCGGTCGCAGCGGTCGCAACGGTTTAGCAAACTTTGACGATCGGCGAAATGCTTTCGTCTGGCGAACTAGCGCCGCTAGCATGCCGCAGGCTTCAACGATCTGCCGTAACGAGCGAGTTACAAGCGTCAGCTCCTGTCATCTCCGCCTACGACCCACCGCGTGCGCCTGCTACAATAGTCGCATGACGACTCGACGCGAAAAAATTGAAGCGATGCTGGCCGATGATCCGCAGGATGCGTTCCTCCGCTATAGTTTGGCGATGGAATTGCAGAAGGAAGGGGAACACGAGCGCAGCCTGGCAATCTTTGACGCCTTGGCGAAGCAGGATCCGCCGCATGTGGCGGCCTGCTTTCGCATGGGTCAATTGTTGGCGGGGCTAGGACAGATTGCCGCCGCCCGCAGCGCATTGCGCGACGGCATCGCAGCGGCCCGCGCGCAAGGGGATGCGCACGCCGCCGGTGAGATGTCCGAATTTCTGACGAGCTTGGGCGCACTTGGCGAGTAGATCATGCGCCGTAGTGCGCCTCCGCGCGACCTACTCTTTCAGCTTGAGAAAGTCGCTCAGGAACATCACTTGCACGGCGCGGGCGTAGTCGGCGTTGTCTTTCTTGCCGAAACCGTGCCCTTCGTTCTCGGCATACACCGTCCAGACCGGTCGCCCCGCGGCGCGCACTTTATCGGCAATTTGCTGGGCCTCGCCAAAGGGGACGCGGGGATCATTCTTGCCGTGGATCACGAGCAGCGCCGACTTGATCTCTGCCGCGCGGGTCAGCGGGCTGATTTCGATGAGCTTCTTGCGCATCTTTGGATCGCGCTCGTCGCCGTATTCCACGCGCCGCAAATCCTGTCGATAGGGCGCCGTCTGTTCGAGGAACGTGATGAAGTTGGCGATGCCGACGTTGTCGATGCCGGCCTGTAGCCGCTCGCCATAATGCACTAGCGACGCCAGCGTCATGTAGCCGCCGTAGGAGCCGCCGCTAACCGCCACGCGGCGGCTATCGAGTTCCGGCTGCTTGGCGATCCAGTCGAGCAGTGCGCCGATGTCCTTGACTGAATCCTCGCGCCGCTCGGCGTTGTCGAGCTTGAGATATGTCTTGCCGTAGCCACTTGAACCGCGCACATTGGGGGCGATGACCGCGAGCCCCAGTTCGTTCACGTAGAATTGCAAAGCGCCTGAAAAATACGGCTGGAATTGGCTTTCCGGCCCGCCGTGAATCACGATCAAGACGGCCGCCGGCTGTTCCTTGCTCGCCGACTTGGGCCGATAGTAATAGGCGGGGATCTCGCGGCCGTCGAACGACGAAAAGCGAATTCGCTCCGGCACGACGAAACCGCGCGGATCGAGTCCGCCGAGTTCGCTATAGGTCCATTGCGTTAGTTCGCCGCTCGCGACAGCGATGGAGAACGCATCCACCGGCGCGTCCGGCCGCGCGAACGTGAAGCCCAGGCGTTGGCCGTCGGGGCTGAACGCCAGGCTGGAGATGATCCCCAGCGGCAGCTTGATTTCGCGCCGCTCGAGCTGCGCCGGCGAATCGCCACTAAACAGGAACAAGCGACTCGCGCCGTCTTCGCTAATCACCGCCGCGACGCTGCCTGTGGTGTCGTCGACATCCAGTTCGGTCACGTCCCCTTCAAGGTCTGCGGTGAGCCACTGGTATTTCTTCGTGGCGATGTCGAACACGGCCAGGCGGCGAAATTCAGCGCCGCTATCGGTGGCGATGTAGATGTGCTTCGCATCAGGAGAAAACGCGAGCGCGCTGATCGCGGCCGGTTCGTCGTTAGGGAGCGGCAGGTCGGTCTTTTCCCGCGACTTGACATCCAGCAACGCGAAATGCGATTCATTGGCGGAGACATAGCGCCCGATGAGGAGCGTCTTGTCATCATGTGACCAATCCGCGGCGTACCAGTACTCGCCTTCGGTCGGTAAAATCAGTTCCCGCGCGCCTGGCTCGCGAGGATTGGCGACGTACAGATCAGTATCCCGGCCGTTGCGTTCGTTACTGGATAGAATCACGCGGCTGCCGTCACGATTGGCGGGGCCAATGCTGTAGCGCGATTTGCCGTCGGTGAGGAGCTGCGTGCGATAGTTCGCGACGTCATACCAATACACCTGGTAATACTCGTTGCCGCCGGTGCTCATGGAGAGCAAGAGCGAACCATCCTTGGCGCGGGGAATAAAGCCGCCGCTGACCGGTTCCTCGAAAAACGTGATCTGTTCGCGCCGTCCGCCGGGCTCGTAGACGCGGTGTAATTGCGGGCTATTGGCGAAGCGGGTCCGAATCAGCATCCCCTTACCCTCCGGCGACCAGCCAGCGAACGCCGCGCCGCGCACGTTTTCATAACGCTCCAACTGCTTGAGCAGCGCATCCGGCACGGCCGGCACGCCGGTCGTTTCGATGGCGGCAGGGCGATGAGGATCGACCGGGGTGGCGTCCTGGGCGAACAGGTTGAAGGTCGCGGCTGCGGCCAGAACTGCGAGGCTGAGCAGAGTTCGTAACTTCATGGCAGAATCCAATTCTCGTGAGGAAATAGCTGTTGGAGTTTGGTAGATAACGTCGTTGTGAGATCGAGCTCCAGACAGGCTTCGCACCAGGCGGCGATCGCGAGGAGTTCAAAGTCTTGCTCCAGCTTTCCGCCATGAGGCTGCACCAGTTGCAAGCCGCAGGGCAGACCGTCGTCGGCCAGTCCAGAGGGGAGCGTCACCGCGGGCACGCCTGCGAAACTCCATGGCGATTGAAACCGGGGGTCGCCGGTGGTGTCGCGCGCCGGGGCGGTGGTCGCGGTCGTCGGCATCAGCAGGACGTCGACTTCGGGATACGCTGGATACAAGTGCAAGCGAAACATACGCTGAAAATCGACCGCCGCGGCGTAGTTGCTCGCGGTGATTTCTAAGCCTTCGCGAAGCAGCGCGGCCAGCTTCGGTTGATACATCGTGGGAAATGCGCGAAAACGTGCAGCGTGCTGCCGGGCGCAGTCGTGCGCCATGATCAAATGATGGCAGAAGTGGACTTCGCGGAATCCCGGCGGAAGCGCAACTTCCTGGCACGCCGCGCCGGCTTGCGACAACCGTGTGACGGCGGCGTCGGTGGCCTGGCGCATGCTCTCGCTGCTCTGTTCCCAAAAATATTCTTTCAGTACGCCGATGCGCGGCGGTTGTGAAAGTCGACGACCGTAGGCGGCGCTCGCTGGCCCGGCCACCGCGCGCCATGTCAAGAGTAAATCGTTGACAGAGCGCGCCAGCGGGCCAACGT
The DNA here is from genome assembly GCA_963205385.1 of Planctomycetota bacterium. Classification (GTDB taxonomy): domain Bacteria; phylum Planctomycetota; class Planctomycetia; order Pirellulales; family Pirellulaceae; genus JAEZGD01. The sequence continues at coordinate 19,639 of CAUJKE010000091.1, forward strand.
GATCGAGCCGCGCACTGACCGGCGCGACCCCTTCCAGCCAGCGCGTGTCATGGGCCGGTTTGAATCCGCAAATGCCGCAATAACTGGCCGGTCGCAGGATTGAGCCGCCGGTCTGCGTGCCCAGCGCGATGGCACACTCCCCCACAGCGACCGCCACGGCCGAACCGGCGCTGGATCCGCCGGGCGTGCGTTCAAGATGCCACGGATTCAGTGTGGGGGCCGGATCGAAACACGCAAATTGGCAAGTCGCCGTTTTGCCGAGAATGACCGCGCCTGCGCTGCGCAAGGCAGCGACGATCGGTGCGTCACTGGGGGCTGCCTCGACATCGGCGACGACCTCGGCCTCGCAACCGGCCTTGGTCGGAATGCCAGCGACGTCGATAATATCCTTGATGCCGACCGGAATACCCGCGAGCAAACCTTGGGGTGAGTCGCTGAGCGGGAGCGGCGCATCTCGTTGAACCGCCACCCAGGCCTTTAGCGTGGGATCCAATCGCTCGATCCGCGCCAGCGACTGCGCAACGAGTTGTGACGGCGTGATTTCACCGGCGCGCAGTTGCTGCGAGGCTTCCACGGCGGTCGGCAGGTGCGTCCATAATTCAACCATGCCCC
>CAUJKE010000092.1 GCA_963205385.1 Planctomycetota bacterium
GCCGACGAAAGCGGTATCTCCCGAATCACCGCCGACGAACTGCCCCTGACGAGCGCCCCGGATGAACCGCTCGTTGCCGGAAATTTGGCCCACATCGCTTCTGCCAGAGAGGCCGGAATTGCCACTTCCAAAACCACTTCCACTCCCAAAGCCACTTCCGCCGCCGAGCGACTGACCGTTGAACGAACCGCTCGACCCTTGGCCGCCAAATCCCGAGTTGCTAGGACTGAGGTTTCCGCCTAGCGTTCGCTGGCCAAACGCACCACTGGAGGAGCGCGATTGAGCCGCAGCCGGGTTTTGAAATCCCAGTGCAGCACACGCGGCACATACGGCGATGCTAGCAAATAAGCGAAGTCGCATTGTCATACCCTCCAGGTGGGGTGAAATCTCGGCAATGATGAAGCCCTGGGGCTATCACCATTAAACTCTCGGAGTCGGCAAAAGTTCCGCCGTCGGTATATGCAGTATATCGGCCTGGTCGCATCTTGGCACGCCGATTCCGCATATAGCCGTTATAAACGGCACGACCGCACCTGAAACCGGCGGTCACGGGCGAGGGTAATGTTCTGCAACGAGGGCCGAGTTTCCTTTTTTACCCCAGGCTCTCTGATGAGGGAGATTTTCAAGTGAATGTTTCATGGCGGCAGTTGAGTGCCTATGTGTTGTTACTGGTGACGATTCCGGCGGCTACCGTCTTGGCGGAACGGCCGACAGCGCCCAAGTTACTCCCCGAGGCGACGCTGGCCTTTGTGCGCGTGCCCGATTCGCGGGAATTGGTCAAGCGATTTCAAGAAACGTCGATGGGGCGCATTGGCCAGGACGAACAAGTTCGCCCGCTCGTTGGTCAGCTTTATAGTTCCGTCGCGGAAGCGTTCGCCCAAGTCGAGGACGAGGTGGGGCTTCCGCTCGATCAAATCCTGGCGCTGCCTCAAGGCGAAGTTTGTTTAGCCGTCACCGCGCCTCCCTCGGGGCCTCCCGCGGTTGTGCTCTTCTTTGAAGCCGGCGAGCAACTCCCTGCCGTGCAGAAACTACTCGACCGCGTGGATGAACTGGCCGAGCAGGATGGCTCGGTCAAGTCCACCGAGAGCGTCGGCGACGCCAAAGTCATCATCTACACACCCAACGGCGGCGACCCGGTTTGCTACTTCGAGCGCGAAGGGACAATTGTCGTTTCGACCAATGTCGATCAAGCCAAGGCGATCCTTACTGCCTGGGACGGCAATTTGCCCAAGGATTCGCAAACGCTGGCCGACAACCGCAAGTTCAGCACGATCATGAACCGTTGCCTGGTCTCCAAGGACGATCCGCCGCAACTCACCTGGTTTGTCGATCCGATTCGTTTGGCCAAAGTGCTGGGCCGCGGCAACGCGACCGCGCAAGTCGGTCTCGCGCTGCTGCCGGCGCTAGGGCTGGATGGTCTGCAAGGAATCGGCGGCAGCGCCACGATGGCGACCGAGGATTTCGACTCGGTGACCCACCTGCACGTGCTCATCGACGAGCCGCGCATGGGGGTGCTTCAAGCGCTCGCCGTGACCTCCGGCGATTGCACGCCGGAAGCTTGGGTTCCCAACGATGCCGCGACCTACATGACGCTCCACTTCGATGTCGAGCGGAGTTTGGCTTCCGCGACCAACCTCTACAACAGTCTGCGCGGCGAAGAAGCCTTGCAAAACTTAATCAAACGCAGCATTAGCGAGCCGCTCGAACTCGATTTCGAAAAGGATTTGCTGGGAGCATCGGCGGGCCGCTTCACCTATCTGAGCTGGATCGAGAAGCCGATTCAACTCGGCAGTCAGGCGAATGTTTTTGGTGCCGCGCTGAAGGATAAAGACGCCTTCAAGAAAGTGCTGGACAAACTCACCACCAGGTATGGCGAAAACCTTGAAAAGACGGCCTTTGGCGCCACACCCTATTGGCTCATCAAGGCAGAAACGCCCCGTCAACGGGCCATTGAGGCCTCGCAGGAAGGCAACCGCGTCCGGCTCGACATTCGCCCGCCGCAGCCTTGCTTCGCCATTGTCGGCGATTACTTACTGTTTTCCGATCACCCCGGCGCGCTCGAGCATTGCATCGCCACCAGCGGTGATAGCTCGCGCTCGCTCGCCGAGGATCTGGAATACAAACTCATCGCCAGCAAGATCAAACGCCAGCCCGGCGGCTCCGCCCCTGGCATGATCAGCTTCAATCGACCCGAGGAAGGGATGCGCATGCTGTATGACCTCGCTCAGGCGGAGAATACCAGGCAGTTCCTCTCCTCGCGGGCGGAAGAAAGCCCGTTTATCAAGAATGTCAACAAGGCGATGAGCGACAATCCGCTGCCGCCGTTTTCCGTCATTGCGCAGTATCTAGCCCCCGGCGGCGGATTTCTCTCCAGCGACGAAACTGGCTTCCACTACGCTACTTTCCAGATGAAGCGGAAGTAGCGTTGCCAACATGCTCCGCGTGATGAACCTCGTCACGCGGAGCGCGTGTCATGCGGAGCGCGTGGTCTATTCAGACCCTGGCAGCGTGCGCACGCTGCCAGGCACGACCGGTTGGTGTCGCTGGGCGCTCGCGACCGCGGCAAAACAGAGCGCCAGGCTCTTGAGATTATCCGCCGCGTCAATGGATGGCGTGCGGTTCTCCTCAATGCTGCACAAAAGCTCGCCCATCGTGCCGTGGAAGCCATCGGGAAACCAACTCCCCTTCAGCGCCGGTTGCCAATTGCCGTGCGGCGTCATGAACGTCAGTTGCTGAATCTTATCGCTCGGCCCGACGCTCTGGATGGACCCTTCGCTCCCCGCGATATACGTCCGGTCCTGCCGCCCGTAGTTCGTATCCGCATCGAACGCCAGACTCGCCTGGGCGTCGGGGAATTCGATGAGCGCTTGGGCAAGGAGCGGCGGCATCACCGTTTGCGTCGGCGAGCGGGCGACCGAGCCGTAGACGCGCTGCACTTCCTTCCCGGCCATCAGGCACCGCACGATATCGAACCAATGAATCGCGAAGTCGTACATGATCAGATGTTCGACGTGCTCGAACGGCGTCCCCGCTACCCAGGCGTGGCTCCAATGCACAGAGAGGTGCACACCGGTAACGTGCCCGAGCAGGCCCTGCGCCACCGCGTGCCGCGCGTAACTCCAGTGCGGCGACCAGCGACCGTTCTGATTGACGGCGAGTTTCACATTCTGCTTCGCGGCGAGTTCAACCAGTCGCTCGCCGACATCCAAATCCAGCACAAACGGCTTTTGGCTCAGCACATGCTTTCGCGCCAGCAGGGCTGCTTCCACAATCGGCGGACGCTGTGGTGGGTGCGTGGTGATATCGACCACTTCGATATCGTCCCGCCGGAGCATGGTTCGGTAGTCGGTGTAAATCTCCGCGCCGGGATAGAATTCATCCCGCCGCGACCGCGCGCGAACTTCGTCGATATCGCACAGTGCCGCCACGCGATAACCGGCGTTGCGATACGCCTTGAGGTGATCGCGTGTGATGCCGCCGCATCCAATCACGCCAATCGCGGGATGATAATCCCGCGGATCGCGGGGCAAGTAGGGAACTTCCGGCACCAAGGAGGCGGTCGATTCAGACGTCAGGGACATTCAGATTCCTCATAAAAATGCACGGCCACAAGACTACCCCGGCGGGCTCGTAACGCCGCTTGGCGCCGTCGGCTGCCAACGGCGAATGGCCTCGGCATCGACTTTTGCCAGCGGCGTGTACCGCGGGTGTTTCGATTCCTTGTAGGGATCGTTCGCCTTGGCGTTATAACAGCAGATGAGGGACCAGCGAGCTTCGTCCGACAAATTCTGGTCACTGCGATGTAGCGTATTGCCGTGAAAGAAGAGGGCGTCCCCCGGTTCGGTCTCGACGTAGACCAGTTCCAGCCGCCCCAAGGCGGCGTTGACGCGCTCCATATCGGCCCCGGTTTGATCGCCGGTCTTACCGTGATCGATTCGCCCCATGTGGTGCGAGCCACGCAACACCTGCAAGCAGCCGTTGGCCTGATTGGAGCGCGTCACGGCCAACATGCAACTCGCCATCAGCGGGTACAGGCAGCCGTTGTTGTACCAATAGCCGTAGTCCTGGTGCCATTCCCACGCGCCGCCGACGCGCGGCTCCTTCATGTTCATTTTCATGTGATAGAGATAAACTTCGCCCCCGAGCAACTGCTCCATCCGATCCACGATCCGCGGACTCCGGCCGAACATGCTATACAAATCCTCGCCCGCCTCGTTCCACAACGCGAGTTTTGTCTCTCGCCCCGTGGAGTCCTTTCGCCCATAGGTGGCCGAAAACAGACTCGCATCCTGCTGGCCAAATGCGAGCAATTTCTGGACTTCGTCGCGGTCGAAAAGTCCGCGGGCCAGGAAATAACCATCGCGGTCGTATTCGGCGAGTTCAGCGGGAGTGAAGGTGGTGGACATGCGCTCGTGGTGGGTAAATAGTAGGGATTTTGACGGCGAAGACCCTATTATTCAAAGTTCCCTGGGCTCGCGTCAACGTGGGTGCGTCTTGCTCGTGCTCCCACCACTGGTTGCAACGTGATGAAAAGTCGGTTATTGGTAATGAGTTATCGCACGCGCCCCATGGTCTCATGGGGACGACCCTTTCCCCTCCGCAGCTCGCCTAGGATTCGCATCGCATGACCAAGGAAAAGGATTCAGACGCCGCGACTTCGTCCGATAAAGATGCCGCCCAGCGGATCTTGCTCGTCGATGACGATACCGAGATCATCGAAGCGATGCGCTATGCGTTGGAAACCAAGGGCTATCATGTTCTCGTCGCGCGCGACGGCAATCAAGGCTTGGCGATGGCCGAGCGGGAAGATCCCGATCTCGTCATTCTGGACATGATGATGCCCAAACGTAGCGGCTTTCTGGTCTTGGAAAAACTGCGCCGCACCCGCCCGATTCCCATGCGGATCATCATGATTACCGCGAACGAAGGGAGTCGTCACAAGGCGTATGCGGAAATGCTGGGCGTTGACGATTACATTCGCAAACCGTTTCCCATGGATCGGCTCATCGACAGCGTGCAGAAACTCTTGGCATAGCGCTATCCGCGCGACGCGCTGATGAATGCGTTGCGTTTGACGCCGCGGAAGTGCGGCAACAAGTTGTCGCTTCTATCAAACCATCGCTCGCTTGCTGGACACTTGTTCGCTTGCGAGGTGAATCGGCGGTAGATAGACACCAATCGACGCGTTTTTATCCCTTTGGCCCAAATCTAGTAGGCTCGCATCGCTGCGGGCGGAGCCAATCTGGCTCTTGCGGCGCGCGGCGTCGCCTCGCAGGTGGTACGACCAAATTCTTTCTAACATTCGCGGTAAATTGCACTCGGCCCCTAGGCATAATGCGTAAGTTGCTTACTTGAAACACTTTACGGCGAACTGCAACTGGCGTTCCAGACGCCTGCCAGAAATTGGGTGGTAATTTTCATCTTGCCGAAAAGCAAGGTGCGAAATAACCTTGTAAGTGGATGAGGTAGGAGAGCACACGGCAAGGATCGCCAACAACTTTCGTCGCTTGCGTGTAGTTGCGACTTCCCCTGCCTGGTTCCGTTTCCACGACGAGCGTTCTTTCGCAAGTTTTGTGCTCAGTGCCCGCGAATGACTCGCGCTAGGCCCCGCTTCTTTGCTTTGGAAGTGGTTCTCTCCTGGCCCTGGCGTTTTCCTTCGGGAATTCCTCAGGCTCCATCTGTCGCGAAATTCGTGCTCGCTTGAGTACTCGCCAGCGCCTTGCGCGCTGCGCGCTTGCTGGGGTTCGCTGGCTGGGAATCGGCGGTGTTTCATCCCGACTCGTTGCAAGGTGAACGTACCGAACCTGAACCACAATTTGTCTATATCTCCGGTTGAATGCCCAACCGCGTTGGTTCTTCCAGCCCCGCAGAGCTTTTTTTGCGTGGCCACCAGAAGACCGAATCTCGACCGGTGAAGGAGTGCTGTTTATGAGTGGCCGCGAAGTTATCTCGCTGATCGCCGAAAGGCAGGATCTGGATCAATTCCGCAAGAAGAGCTGGGTAGGCTCGTTCGAGGAATACCTCGACCTCGTCAGGAACCAGCCCGCGATCGCGCGGAATGCGTTTGAACGCGTGTACGACATGATCATCGCCGCTGGCTCGGAAGCGTACGAAGAGTCGCGCGGCGAAACGCGCACACACTACTTCTTTTTCGACGATCCCGAGGATCATGGCCGCGACGCCGTGTTCGGGCTGGATCGCTCGCTGGAGATGTTCGTCAACGCGATCAAGAGCGCCGCCCAAGGCTACGGAATTGAAAAACGCGTGCTCTTGCTGCACGGCCCCGTCGGCAGCAGCAAAAGCACGATCGCGCGCTTGCTCAAGAAGGGGCTGCAACGCTACTCCGGCCGTGACGAAGGCGCGCTCTTCACGCTGGGCTGGGCCGATCCCGAGGGGAGCGATGTGCACTGGTGCCCCATGCACGAGGAACCGCTCCACTTAATTCCCGATCGTTTCCGCGCCGATGTGCTCGCCAATCTCAATTCCGGTCGTGACAACGACGGTTATAAAGTCAAGATCGTCGGGGATTTGTGCCCGTACTGCCGCTTCATGTATTCCGAACGCCTGACCCGTTACGATGGCGACTGGACCCGCGTTATTAAGGATGTTCGCGTCAAGCGAATTGTGCTCAGCGAGCAGGATCGCGTCGGCATCGGCACGTTCCAGCCCAAGGATGAAAAGAACCAGGATTCCACCGAACTCACCGGCGACATCAACTATCGCAAGATCGCCGAATTCGGCAGCGATAGCGATCCGCGGGCGTTCAATTTCGACGGTGAATTCAATGTCGCCAACCGCGGCATCATTGAGTTCATTGAGGTTCTCAAGCTCGACGTGGCGTTCCTCTACGACCTATTGGGCGCCAGCCAGGAGCACAAGGTCAAGCCGAAGAAATTCGCCCAGACCGATATCGACGAGGTGATTATCGGCCACACCAACGAGCCCGAATATCGTCGCCTGCAGAACAATGAGTTCATGGAAGCGCTCCGTGATCGGACGGTCAAGATCGACGTGCCGTACGTCACCAAGCTCTCGGATGAAATCAAGATTTACGAGAAGGATTACAACCGGGAGAAGGTCCGCGGGAAGCACATCGCGCCGCATACCATCGAAATGGCGGCGATGTGGGCGGTGCTGACGCGCCTGGAAGAGCCCAAGAACGCGGGGCTCACGCTGTTGCAAAAGCTCAAGCTCTACAACGGCAAGTCGCTCCCTGGTTTCACGGAGGACAACGTCAAGG
>CAUJKE010000093.1 GCA_963205385.1 Planctomycetota bacterium
CTTGAGGCGCGTCTGATGAACGTGCTGGTGAGTTTTCTTCTTCTTTTCGTATTTGTACTTGCCGAAGTCCATGATTCGGCAGACCGGCGGGCGCTCGTTGGGGGCGACTTCCACGAGATCCAATCCCACGTCTCGGGCGCGGTTCATAGCTTGATCGGTCGAGAGAACGCCGAGTTGTTCTCCGGTCTCGCTGATCACGCGGATGGGAGAAACGCGGATCTGCTCATTAATCCTGGTCGTAATGCGGTCGATTGCTGGACCCTTTCCTGAAATAGAGGACGCGGACGGCGAACTCCGACACGCTCGCGGAGAATTCGGCCCATGCGTCTGAATCATGCTAAATATACAGCATCCGTAATATCTGTCTTGGACCAGGGGGGAGTCAACGGGGAATTCCCGAGATTTTGCCCATTTCACGCAACTGGACACTCCCCGCCCATCCGCGGGGATTGCACTGGGGTGGGGTAGTTCCTTGGGACCGCGCCGTCGTGTGGGGGTGTGATCGAGAGCCGCGCCGGCCCCATATTGCGCGAGTTTAGCCTCCCGCCGCCAAGCCTGAGGGGCTGTTTCACCAGCCGAAGGCGGCGGATGAATGCCCCTGGGGAGTCGCAGGCGCGACGCGGGCGCAGCGGGGCTAACAATGGCCATTATTGATGGCGACGGCGGTGTGTTCCACGGCTAAAGCCGCGCGACAAGACGGGCCGTGAACGCCCCTGAGAAACACGATCAGTCTGGGGGCCACACGTACCTGTGCTCAAGCGCGGGTCTCAGACCGCTGCGCGGCTTCGGCCGTGGCCCTGCATCAGGATTTGCACGCTAATCCACAGAATATGGACGGCGTGATGTGCCAACACGGGATTGCGACATTCCGTACTCAGTACACAAACCAAAGATGTTCTGGGCAAGATAGCCGTAAGTTACGCTGCCCGACGTCGCGGCGAGATGAGCGCCGTTGCATGGACGGTGGCTTCTTGTGCGCCAGGTGCGGCGGTGACACAAGCCAGCGCGCCTGCCCGATCGTAGAATTTGATCTGATTCTCCTCGATGAACCAGACGGCGGTCCCCCCTTCGCACTCGAAGCGGCGACCGCAGTACATCCCTTGGCGAATGAGAATCGCCTCGTGAAGTCCGCCTGAGACATCGCAGCCAAGCTGCGCCAACGTCTCACTAATCGCACATCGCACAATATCCGCCAAAGGTACGCCAGCAGAGTCCATAATTTGCATTCAACGTGAGAGCAGCTCGGATCAAAACTCGCAATGCATAGCATCGGCAGGGATTACCCAGAGGCTCCATCGGATTCGTGTGGTCGCTACAGCTTACCTAGAATGTCAAAAATCACGCTGCGGCTTACCACACTTCCAAACTCGATTCGAGTTCCACGCCCAAGCGGTCCCGAACGTTGTCGCGAACGAGTTCGACGAGGCGGATGACGTCATCGCTGGTGGCCTTGGGACCGGCCAGGATGAAGTTGGTGAAGCGGTCGCCGATTTCGGCATCGCCGATCCGCGTCCCCTGAAGTTTGGCCTGTTCAATGAGACTGGCGGCACTCGAACCGACGGGATCCTTGAAAACATACGCGGCGTTCTCCCTCCCCAGCGGCTGCGTGGCTTTTCTGAGAATCCAGAGCTTTTGCATCCGCTTGGTCAACTCTGCGGGATCTTCGGGTTCGAGTTCGAAGCTGGCCGACAAAATCACAAGCTCATCCAAGCTACTCTCGCGATAAGCGAAGACCAGTTCCTCGCGATTGTGCGTGAGAATCTCGCCGGAACGGGTCATCACGCTGGCGGAGCGGGCGAACTGGCCGATGTCGCCGCCGCTACTACTGGAGTTGCCGTGCAATGCGCCGCCGAGCGTGCCAGGAATGCCGACCAGCGGTTCTAGTCCGCCGAGCCCTTCGCGGACCGCGGTGGAAATGACATGCGCCAGTTTCGCGCCCCCGCCGGCGGTCAGCGTGCGGCCACTGGTGGCGATTTCAGCAAAGGTTGCCGCCGAGAGATGGATCACCAGTCCCGGCACTCCTTGCTGGCGCACAATGAGGTTCGACCCGCCCCCCAGCAGTCGCACCGGCAGGTCGTGCGCGTGGCAGCGTTTGACGAGCGCCGTGAGTTCGTCCACGGTGGTCGGTTCCGCGAAGAACTCCGCTGGGCCGCCCAATCGCAGCCAGGTATAAGGCGCGAGCGGTTCCTGATCGCGGACGATATGTTCCAAACCACTCCACAAATCCATGCGCTGTATTCCTGACAGGGTGGGAGAGAATTAACCTCACTAACCTAGCAAACGAGCGGCGGTGGTAGGAGTCCCCGGCGAACAGGCACCCTTCCGCTCACCAACAAAAAACGGGAGCCGCACTCGCGAGCGCGCATCTCCCGTTTTCAATCTCGCCTGACCCAAACTGAGGGTCTATTCGTCGCCAGCAGCTTTCTTGACTTCATCAGCCGCGCCATCCGCGGCATCTTTGGCCCCTTCGGCGGCGTCATCCGCAGCGTCTTTAGCACTGTCAGCGGCATCCTTAGCAGCGTCTTTGGCGCTGTCAGCAGCGTCGGCGGCATCCTTCGCAGCGTCTTTCGCGGCATCTTCGGCGCTATCAGCGGCATCCTTGGCGGCATCGCCGGCGTCCTTCACCGCATCCTTGGTCTCCTTGGTGGCGTCGCCAATGGCTTCCTTCGCGTCGTCAACAGCGTCGCCAATCGCTTTCTTGGCGTCCTCGGCCGCTTCCTTGGTGCCTTCGACGGCATCTTTACCAGCTTCCTTAATGGCGTCGCCGGTCTTCTCCGCGGCCTCGGTGATTCCCTTGCCGGCCTCTTTGGCCTTTTCCTTGGTCGCAGTCGAAGGCTCGCAACCCGTGAACATCGCGGTCAGGGCCAACATCAAACTCAATACAAATAACTTACGCATGTTTCTAACTCCTCACTACCAAAGCACTTTTCCGCGGTCTCAACACAAGTTCCGCCATCGGTTAAGACCCCATGACCTGGCCAGATATTCCCGCCGAGCGCGAAATTTGCCGATTTACTCCCTTTCGCGGCCAATCGGGCCCAAACCGGCGATCAAGCGAACCTTCACCCCTGCGACGTGTGTCCCATTCCCAAGCCAACGACGCAGGTGAGCGAGTGTTCAGCGGAGGCTCATAACCTCTGCCCGCCGGGTGCGACTCCCGGACCTGCTACTCCGACGCGACAGGCCCGGGACTCTCGTCGGTCCCCCGGTTTGTTGTTTCAGCAGCGGGAGTCGCTTAAAATGAAGTTGGCTGTTGGAGATTCGCGACAACCAACCCGGGAGCTTGATCGCTGCCGGGCGACGACGAAGATAGGACGAGCCACGCCCTCTGGGGGCGCTGGCTATTCGTAGTTCGTGCGGCACAGGAGAAAGTTCCTTTTGCCGGACGCAAGTGGAACTTTCCGTGAGGTGACGCATGGTATCTGCTGTTTTGCAGCGGCCGACGCTAGTTCTCAATCGACACTGGCAGCCTGTGAATGTGGCGACGGTCGCCCGTTCACTCGTGTTGGTGTGGAATGAGGCCGCGCGGTTCGTCGATCCCGACGACTACCAGTTGTACACCTGGAGCGATTGGACGATGTTTCGCCCCCAGGCGGACGAGCCGTTCATTCAGGCGGTCACGATGCGGCTGCGTGTTCCGGAAGTCCTCGCGTTGACGACTTACGACCGAATGCCGGAAGCATCGGTCAGCTTTAGCCGGCGCAACATCTTCAAGCGCGACCACTACACCTGCCAGTACTGCGGCTCCCAGCCGGGGAGCGAAGAGCTGTCGATCGACCATATCGTGCCCCGTTCGCATGGCGGCGCTTCGACGTGGGAGAATTGCGTCTTGGCGTGCATCACGTGCAACAAGAACAAGGCCGACCGCACTCCACCGGAAGCCGGGATGCGCCTCCGCACGCAACCGATTCGCCCCAACTGGAAGCCGCTCTACGCCGAACACGGCGCGCGGATCAAGAGCTGGGCAAAGTTCCTCAGCGAAGCCTACTGGGACGTGTCGCTCGAAGAGGAGTAAGAGCGTCAAACGCGTGCGTGCATATTTTAGTTGGACGAGGGACCGGCGGCGGCGAATGGCTGGGCGCCGACGCGCCGGGCCCACGCGTTCCATTGATCGGTGAGTTCCTTCAGCAACTCTGGGTGTTGCGCGGCCAGATTGTGCTGTTCCGAGCGGTCGTCATCCAGATTGAATAGCTCCCAAGTTGATTCGGTCGTTTGCCGCTTCCCCCAGGTGATCTTCCACGCCCCGCGGCGTAGCCCGCGCGCCTCTTGATGCTCAAACGCCAGCGCACGTTCTTCCAATGGCTTACCCGCCATCGCTGGCAGCAGCGAAACACCCTCCCAAGGTTGAATCTGGTGGCCGTTGCGCTTGGCGGGATACTTCGCATTCGTCGCTGCCAGCACGGTCGGCACGATATCCATCAGGTGCGCCGGGTCGCGCACCCACTGGTCGCGATGTTTGATCCCCGCAGGCCAATGCACCACGAGCGGACTCGCAAGCCCTCCTTCATGACAGAAATGCTTGTACATATTCAGTGGCGTGTTGCCGAGATTCGCCCAGCCGGAACCGTACGACTGGTGCGTTCCCTGCTGCCCGATCTCGCTTAGCTGCTTGCCCACATGCAGTTTGGTCGTCCCCTTGCGGGATGGCCCGTCGAATCCAAACGGACCCCATTCGTAACAGGCGCCGTTATCACTAAGAAAAAGAATGAGCGTGTTGTCGAGTTCGTGATTTGCCGCGAGATCTTCGAGGATTCTGCCGACGCCAGCGTCGACGTGCTCCACCATCGCGGCGAAGGTCGCCATGCGTCGCGCTAAATCCTCGCGCCGATCTTCCGATAAGGAATCCCAAGCGGGATTCGGCTCGCCGGAGAAGCCGTTGGCGATGTCCTGGCGATCAACCGGGACAAGCGACAGCGGTGGGAGCTCAGCGTTGGAGGAAATAAGGCCGAGTTCCTTTTGCCGCGCGAAGCGCTTCGCGCGCAATTGGTCCCACCCGTGACGGTAACTCGGCAGGTCGCGCGCGATGCTCGCCTGGGGTGCTTGAATCGGAAAATGAGGGGAGGAGTACGCGACATAGAGGAAGTAGGGCCGTCCATTCCCGCGGGCTTGACGCATGAATTCGACGGCATAGTCGCTGAAGACATCGGTCGCATAGAAGTTGTCCTTGACGTCAAACTCCGGCGGCGTGCCGGCAGGGAGGCGAACATAATGCTCCGGCGTCCATTGATCCTCCGAGTGCGCCAAGAAGTTCTTAAATCCAAAGTAGTTTTGAAAGCCGCGCTCCATCGGTCCCGGGATACCCAGATGCCACTTGCCGACCATCCAGGTGGAATAACCAGCGTCCCCCAACATTTCGGCTAAAGTGGCGCACGTCGGCAGCAAGTGGCCGGTATAAGCCGGCCCCAAGCGCGGCGCGGGTTTGGCGGTCGCGAACGAACCGATGCCGGTTTGATGCGGATGCAAGCCGGTCAGCAGCGACGCGCGCGACGGACAACATCGGGCGGAGGTATAGAACGACGAGAACCGCGCGCCCCCGGTGGCCAGGCGATCTAGATTCGGTGTGGGAATCTCGCTGCCATAACAGCCCAAATCCGCGTAACCAAGATCGTCGGCAAGTATCAGGACGACATTCGGCGCACGGCCTGAAGTGGCATTCTGCTCGGCCGTTGCTTGCTGAACGGGCGTCTTCGCAAGCACAATAGCAAGTATCAGTGCGCCTATTTTGTGTAGTACTTTGCGATCATTGATCGGCGGGACGTTCTGGCGAACGCGAGTTGCTTGCATGACGCACCCGGAAAAAATCTGAGGATCGGAATCGTGGTCCGGTAACTCCTGAGTATCGACGGGCCAGAAACGCAGGTCAATCGTGAGCGGGACCAAGCAGTGAGACGGATAAAGCATGGCTCGCCAACGCAAAGCGGCGGCGCGGCCCAGGCTTGCCGGCGCCAAGGGGCGAGTAGACGCGCCACTTTGTTGGCTCCCCAACGGCATCAGCATCCAACGGCCTCACGAATTGAACGGGACACGGTTCAAGCTTCGACTCGCAAATCCAGGCTGCCGCCCTCGCGATGAACGACTAAGATGTAAGCAACGTGAACTCGCGATTCGGTGCTCGCAAGGTAGCGGCGCCCTCCACTGTGCCGCCGCGCGAGAGCTGTTATCTTCTCGCGGGGTGTATTTTTTGATCGGAGGACCGCCCGTGGCACTAACGAAACGCTTGGATTCGATTCATCTGGCTGTTTTGATTGACGCAGACAATGCGCAAAGTTCGGTCGTTGATGCGCTGCTCGCGGAAGTCGCCAAGTACGGGACGGCCAGCGTCAAACGCGCTTATGGGGATTGGACGACGCCCCATCTCAACAAATGGAAGGAAGTCTTGAATGAGTACGCGATACAACCCATTCAACAGTTCCGTTACACCACCGGCAAGAACGCTACGGATGCCGCGCTGATCATCGACGCCATGGACCTGCTGCATACCGGTAAGCTCGACGGCTTCTGCATCGTCTCTAGCGATAGCGACTTTACACGCTTAGCGACGCGCTTGCGGGAGTCAGGCGTGACCGTCATCGGCTTCGGCCAGAAAAAGACGCCGTCGCCGTTTGTGACAGCCTGCGATCGGTTCGTCTACACGGAGATTCTCGAAGCCGGCCAACAAGCGGACGACGAAGAAACGCAACGTCCGCCGCGAACCAAGCGCACGGCCCAGGAACTACGATCCGATACCAAGCTGGTCCATCTGCTGCGAACGGCCGCTGAATCGGTCGCGGATGATGATGGCTGGGCGAGCCTCGCGCGCGTGGGCTCCCATGTCGCCCAGCAGTCGCCGTCATTCGATGCGCGCAACTATGGGTACGCTAAGCTACTCCCGTTCATTCAAGCCACCGATCTCTTCGAGTTCGACGAACGGCTGCATGGCGCCGGGCACACCCAACATTTCATCCGAGACAAGCGTTGGAAGCCTAACCATTAGGGTCAACGGCGTCCGGTAAGTAGCTTCCTGGCTTTGTGAATACTTGCGCCATTCCAGATTCACGGAAAGAATCCGCGCAGGAAGCTTTCCAGCGAATCGTCATAAACGGCCTCAGCCAGGAACTCGGTGCCTTGCTGATTCCCCCAACTGTAGGTGATGACGGTCTTCCCGTGAAATTCGCAGAAATCGACGTCTGAATTGTTCAGGTTCGTTGCGTCGCGGATTTTCTGCTGCTGATCGTCCGACAACTTCGGATTGGCGATCACCTTGTCTTCATCCGAGGCGACAAAAATCGGGTTCAGCGGGCTTGATTCCCAGCGGATCAAGTCTGGCGACCGAACGATGAAAGTCTCATACCGTGGGCCGGGGCGGGCCTCCAGGTAGGTCATGAAGAATTGGCCGCCAAGAAAGCGAATCGAAGGGCAGGCCGAATAACGATCCTTCGTGAAGACATGTTCCTCAGGCAGGAGTTTCCAAGTCTTCAAGTCTTGCGATGCGGCGAAACGCGTAGTGAACCGAGCGCCGGCGACTTCAACCGGCCCGCCGACTTCGATGGCCATCACATAGCGATCTTTTGCTTTGCAAACGGACGTATTGAACAACCCCCAGCCGGGCAGCTCTAGTGCTGGGGATTTTTCCCAGTGTTTTAGGTCTTCGGAGCGAAAGGCGATGATCTTCGTGCCGTCCCACTCGTCGACACCAAACGCCCACATCGTCCCCTCTTCTGCGTAAGCGCAGCCGAGGTCGCAGCCTTGGGCGAAAGCGCGCGTCGGCTGGCCTGTCGCCACGTCGATGAAGCGGAAATAAGTGTCCTCGGTCGTGTTGCCGTGGTAGTCCTTGCGCACGTACTCGAACCGATAGAGCCGGTCCTTGAAGACGACAGGCGTCGTCTCCACCACGCCGACGTCGATGGTCCCCAGCTTGCGGATCGGCGGGCGACTCGGCCCCTCGGCGACAAGCCCAGACAAAGGCGAACAAATGAGTCCAAATACCAGAATGCAAGTCAATCGCATGGCGTCTCTCGTCTTCGTGGCCGTGAAGTCCATGGCCGCGAAGTCATTAGCGGAGCAACTTGGGCAAGATTTTCACTGGGCGCTAGTTTAATCGACTCGCGCGCAAGCCGCCATGTGCGGCTTCGACGGCCAGCACCGAACCGTGGCGCGAAAGACCATGTCGACGGAATGCTCAAGAGCCAGGTTTCCGTGATGCCTGACATACTTCCCGCGCGGCACAGCGACCAGGTACGACGCGACCAGGTACGACACGACCTGGTCGCTGAGCTGGCGAGCGCAATGCCGCCACGACTGTTCGTGGTTCAAGCATGCGTCGTTTCAGCGGATGAACCGGAATGCATTCCTCATTTCTCGGATAGAGCAGGCCGTGTCGGACGGTATTGATAGTCCGGCCAGAGCGGGCAATTCAGATCGGTCCAGCACTTGATGCGGTGCTTTTGCTCGGCAGTCAGGTCCACGTCGTAGTGCCCCTTGTCGAGGACTTTCCAGAGCTTGCTCTCGAGCGTGCCGAAGGTCATCGGTTCCGCCTCGTGATGGCGCTGGCCGTAGCTGCAGTCGAAGTAGTGGACCCAGCCGCCGGAAATCAGTGTTCGGTAAGAAGCGGGAACTCCCTCCGAGTCCGTTTTGCCCGAGAGGTTGAAGTTCTGTTAATCCGCCGCACCATGGCATTTGACGCACGCGGAATTCCACACAGGCTGAACGACTTTCTCGTAGGAAAACGCCTCGGCTCCCCACGGGGGCGCCTCGAGTTTACTGGGAGCACGGCGAGTTGCGATCGTCTGCGGCACAGGCGGGGCGTTCTTGCGCTTGTCGTGGCAACCGACGCAACTCCGTGTTTCACCCGGCTGCAATTGGACCACGCTGCGCATCCGCTGCAACTCGTTGAACTCCGCGTCGAGCGCCTGAAAGTAGATCACCCTCCCGGCCGGGACGTAGAAGTTTGCCGAGCCGTCTTCTTCCACCGGCGCGAGGCCCAATGACGCTTTGGCCACATAGCTCGGCCAGCCGTATGGGCCGGTGACCTTGTGGATCGGCGTGGCATAGAAGTCTTGAAAATCCGGCCCGGAATCCCTGGCATACTCGCCGTTAGGCATCTGTTCCAGGCCAGCGCGCACCTCCTCGCAAACTCGCAGATACTTCACTTTCCCGCGTGGTACTTTATTGGCCAGCCCCTCGTAAACGTCGACGACGTTGAACTGTCCAACTTCCGCATTGTGGTCCCGCTCTCGTTCGCTCAGCACCGGAGGCGGGGCGACGGCGCGCAGCGGGCGCGGCCGCATGCTGCCGATGGTCGGGTCGAGATACAACAACTCCCGGTTGCCGTAGCGATCGATCAAATACAATCCAAAAGTATCCGCCGGCGCATGACTGACGAGGAAGTAATCGCGCGAGAGGGGGATTGGGTCGCGGAAGCACTCGTGGCGGATCCAGGTCATATCGTACTGCGGTTTCACGTCGGGTGTGATGTTGGTGACCGCCGTGGAGTCGGACGGATCCTTGCCCCGGTCGATTAGCGCGATCGGCCCATTGTGGTCGCCGCCATGCGAGACGAGGGTGCAGAGTATCTCGCGAGAGCCAGGCACCTCGTGCGCGTTCATGTAACAATTGTTGGTGTTGTTACCGAAGACGAGTTCGGGGTGCGTGCCGTCCGCGTGAATCGTCCAGAGTGTGTGGCCGAAGTTGGCCCCCTTGTCCAGATACTCCGAGCGAGTCCAGAGGATCAGCCCGTCGGCGTTCACGGTGGGCGTCCACTCGCTGAGATTGGCGAACGAGAGCGGTTTCGGCGGGCTGCCATCGGGATCCATGCGAAACAGCACGAATGCCTGGGGTCGCCAGCAAAGGAAACGGGCCCTGCACCGCGTGGAGATAAAGGCCAGGCCGCCGTCGGGCAGAGGGCAGGGGAAGAAGTCGTTGAACGGGCCGTCGCTGATCTGCTTGGACTGCTGGCCGTCGGCGTTCATCGACATCAGGTGCCAATAGCTAGACTCGCCCGGCACCGGACTCTTCGACGGTCGGTAGGCGAAGTAGATCTTCTCGGCTGAGAAGTCGGCGATCGGGTCACGCGCGATTCCGTCGGTGGCGTCGAACAATGTTGTCAGAACCGCCTCGCTCGGTTCGAGCCGGCCGTCGCGCCGAGGAATATCCAGCCGGCAGATCCCGCCGCCGGCGCGAAACTGCGAGTCAAGCACATCGCTGTAGTTGTGCGACGCCAGGTACGGGTGTCGCTTGGCGAAAAGGATCCGTTGGGCCGGGTTCAGGTCGGGATCCCGAAGCATCAGTTGCCGCTTGGCCAACCGCACATCGTCGTAGAGAGAGTCGGCCGCTTCCTCATTAGCCACCGCGGCGCCCAGGCCTGCCTGTCGCCGGCGAAACTCGGCCAGTTGAGCCCGCTCGATCGCCACATCGAGTCCTTTGGAGGCCATTCGATCAGCCATCTCTTCCATCAGCACCAGCACCCGCTCCAGCGGTTCGAGCGTGGCGACGCGACTCCAGTAGGGTTTGCCGCCGGGGAGGGCCGCCCGATCGGTGACCAGCGGCGAAAGGTGGTCCGTGCCGTCCATTCGCTGCCAGGTATCGCGCTCGCAGAGGAAAGCGTACTCGAGCAACTCGCTCCAGCTAGCCGCCGCCGTAAGTTTTTTCACCCCAAGTTGGCAAACTTCTTTCCAGTGGACGCCGTCCTCGGAGACCGATACCAACACGCCCTGCGGCAGGCGATCGTGATAGTCGCCGAGTCGGTCACGCGAGAAAACCAGTTTCGTAATGCGCGACGATTCAGGCAGCTCGATCTGAGCCCACTCATTTTCTCCCCCGGCGGCGATCCAACTATGGGAGTTTCCGTACTGACCGTCATTCAGATGGGCCACCTTGTGAATCGCAACGCCACTCATGCACGAGGAGGCCGTGGCCTTAGCGCCGCGCGATGCCAGCGCTAAGTTGTGCTCGCTCTCCTGGGCATAGAGTTCCAACTCGTCGATGCACGGTTGCCCCCCGATTGACGCGTTGATCGTCAGTCGAACAAAGCGCGCCTGCTGCGCCGGAAACACCACGACGTTGGGCCGATCGGCGGTGAACTTCACGACGGCGGACGCCGCTTCCACGCGGCTTGCCATGCCCCCGGCGCCCAAGGCAACCAGTAAGGCCAGGCCCGCTGCCGTGCGCCAGCTTGTACGAAAACGCATCATTTTTCGTCCTCCAAGGGGGAGTTGTCAGGAATCATCCCATGTCGGTCCTGCAAACGCGCAAGCGCTGCTGTTGGCTGTGTGTGGCAGCGAGCTAAATGCATCCGCGACGCTCGGATCGTGGAAGCAGTCACCCACGTCGCCCCTGAAATTCGGGCGAGTTTGGTGGGCTGCCGACTTCCTCAGCCCGGTCATCTTGGCAAACAGTACAAGTTAAAGTCAAGCGTGTTTGTCTAGTTTTCGCGAATTTGTATGTCGGAATTCGTCAGAACTACGTTATGCGGAAGCTCCCATCCCGCCTAATTCGTCGGCTCGGCTGCCGCCAACAGCTTTTTCCGTGACTGACGCCTGACCGGACGCTCCGCAATGGCGTCATGGCACATTGCGCAGATGGCCTCTACGTTGGCCGCATGACCCCGGCGACGATATCCATGTCGAGCGATTCCGTTTGTCCCGCGCGGAGGCGTTCGAAGGCGATGGCTCCCATCACCGCGTTGTCCGTGCAGAGTTCCGGCGGCGCGATGTGCAGTTCGATGGACTCCGCCTCGCACGCGGCGCTTAAACGTTCCCGCAAGCGAAGGTTCGCGCCGACGCCTCCGCCGACGCACAACACACGCAAGTTCGTCAGCGCGCACGCGGCGAGCGCTTTGGCGACCAAACAATCGACCACCGCTTCTTGAAAGCTCGCGGCCAGATCGGCCACGCGCTGCGGCGAAAGCTCAACGTCTTTCACGTCCGCCCGCCCCGGCCCAGCAATCTCGTAGCGGACCGCCGTCTTGAGGCCGCTAAAGCTAAAGGCCAAGCGCTCCGTTTCCTTGATGAACGAACGGGGAAAGCGATACTTCGCCCGATCGCCCCCAAGCGCTGCCTGCGAGATGGCGGGGCCGCCGGGGTAGGGAAGTCCCAACATGCTGGCGACTTTGTCGAACGCCTCTCCGGCGGCGTCGTCGATCGTCCCGCCGAGATGCTCGAACTCTACCGGGGAGGCGCAGCGATATAAACTCGTGTGTCCGCCGCTGACAATCAACCCCACGCAGGGAAAGACCTCGCGCTGCGCCGCCACGCGGCAAGCATAGATGTGGGCGTGCAGGTGATTCACGGCGACGAGCGGCCTATCAAGCACCAGGCACAGCGTCTTGGCCGCGACCACGCCGACTAATAATGAGCCGGCCAGCCCCGGCGTATTGGCGACCGCGACCGCGTCGATCTCTGCGAGCGTGACGCCGGCCTTGCGCAGCGTCTCATCGATCACGGGAAGAATCCGCTCCAAATGCGCCCGCGCGGCGATCTCGGGAACCACGCCACGAAAACGCTGGTGCAGCGCATCCTGCGAGGCGACCGTCGAGCCGAGCACCACAAGGTCGCTGGTGATGACCGCGGCGGCCGTCTCATCGCAAGTCGATTCAATCGCCAAGAGCTTCATGCCGCGCGGCGCTACTTGCTGGCGCCAGCCTCCGCCGGAAGTTCGGGTTCCGCTTGAGGCTGCTCTTGCTTGTCCGCAGCGGCGTCTTTATCAAGTTGCGCCGTGATGTACTCGAGCGCCTTGTCGAGTTGAGGATCCTTGAGCTCAGGCCGCTGTTCGCCATCAAGATACTTCTTGACGATGTCCCGCTCGCGGCGCGTCGTGACCACTTCGGCTAGTTGCAGATCGTTGAGCCGAAGTTCGTAACCATCGCTGGGATGCACGCCCCATTCGTCCGATTCTGACGCTCCTTCAAAGCGATGGATGTTCTTGCCGCTGGGCCGCTGATAACCCGCCGTGGTCAGTTTAAGTGCGCTCTTGCCCTCTTCCATCTGGATGATGTTCTGCACGCTCCCCTTCCCCCACGAGCGTTCGCCAATCACCACCGCGCGGTCGTGATCCTGCAAACAAGCGGAGACGATCTCGCTCGCGCTGGCGCTATACCGATTGATGAGCACCGCCATCGGAAAGCCGGAAAAAGTCCCCGGTTTTCTGGCCGACCAGGAACGCTTGGGCGTGTTCCGTCCCTCGGTGCTGACGATCGTTCCCTCCGAGACGAACAGATCGCTCACCTCGATGGCCGAAGACAGTAGCCCGCCGGGATTGAACCGCAAGTCGAGAATCAACGCATGGATGCCGCCCTTTTTCAACTTCCGCAATGCCTTTTGCAGGTCTTCCGTCGTGTGGCGGCCGAAGGAGGTGATGCGGATGTAGCCAATCTTCTGGTCTTCGTCCAGGTAGTAATTCCAGGTGTCGTCGTCGAGACGCGTGTCTCCCAGCACGGTTTCGACGCGAATCGTTTCGCGATCGAGCTTTACGACTTCTTCCGTGCTATCCCTGACATGCTTCACGGTGACATTGACGGCCGTTCCGAGTTTTCCCTTGAGCAATTTGATGCAGTCGTCGATCGTTAGCCCGCGCGTCGGCGTGTCTTCAATCTTGACGATCGTATCCCCGGCTAGAATGCCTGCACGATAAGCAGGCGTGCCATAAATGGGGCTGATGACGTGGAGTTGTCCCCCTTCGATCGAGACCTGAATCCCGACGCCGCCGAACTCGCTCTCCACTTCCGATTTGAAGCGATCCATTTCCTCCGGCGGGATGTAGTTGCTGTGCTGGTCGAGTTTCGAAAGCATGCCGCGAATCGCGGCCTCCATCAATTCGCGGCGGCTGACGTCCTTGACGTAGTTCCGGTCGACCTGGTCGAGCGTGTCCGCGAAGAGCCGCAGCAACTCGTAATATTCCTTGTCTTCCTCCGGCGTGCGCTCTTTCGTCTCGGCGGGGGGCGCGTCTTTCGCCGCTGATTCGGCAGGCTTCGCCGCCGCCTGCTGGGCATGCAGGGGCGCAAGCGAGAACGCGGAAAAACTCACGATCAGGGCCAATCCCAAGCGAAACCAGAGTCTTTTCATACGGCACGAACCTTTCCCGCCTCGCCGCTGGAATTCTCGCGCGGCGACGCAAAGCACTTAATCGTCAATACTTACGGATTATAGGGTGCGTTCCACGGCGGAACAAGCGCAACCCCCACGCTCGGATGCGCGGCGATGGCTTCCGCAATCCGTCCACTCGGCAGAACTTTTGTAATCGGTAGAATCACTCACACTAGGCGATTTTCCGATCTTGCGCAAGTCCGCATGACCTATCCAAGGAACCTAAAGGCCATTTCTTGCGTAAATGATGCGGTAGCGTCAAGATAGGGTATATTTAAGCACTTTGCCGAATCCACCCCGTACGCTTCCCTCCTTTGCTGAACCTCTCGCGATCCGGTCGGTCGTTCTTTCATCTCCATCTATCGGAATCAAATTATGCAGTGTCGTGATCTTGCTCGGCGATCTCTCCTGGCCGCCGGATGGTGCGCGGTGACGCTTGGAATCGCGTCTTTCGGTTCCCTGGCCAGCGCACAGGAGCAGGCCAACCGTGCCGTGGCGAATCCGCAAATCGCCGCTGACCCGTCAGGCGGCGGTGAGGACGGCGACGATAGCGCCAAGACCGCCGCGGCTTCCAAGAGCAGTGCGCCGGCGCATGCCGCGCTGTTGAAAGACGCCAAGACGCAGACCGGCATGTTGACGCTGTACCAGACCAAGACGAACGTCTACGTCGAATTGATGCCGACGGATTACAACGCCGAGTATCTCGTCCTCATCTCGATCGCCCGCGGCATCAGCCAAGGCTCGATCCTGGGGGGCATGAGCTGGGGTTTTGGCGACGATTGGGTGTGGCAGTTCCGCAAGATCGACGACAACGTGCATATCGTGCGCAAGAACGTGCGCTTCAAGGCGACAAAGGGCTCGCCGGAATCGACCGCGGTCGAGAACGCGTATACCGATAGCGTCCTGTTCAGCATTCCGGCCAAGGTGAAAGGCCCCAAGGGAGGCGACCTGGTCGATATTACGTCCATTTTCATGAGCGACCTGCCGCAGATTAGCCGCGTATTGCCCGGCTTCGCGTTTTCAGCGCAAAAGTCGACCTGGAACAAGGTCAAAGCGTTTCCTAACAACGTGGAACTCGAAGTCGCCGCCACGTACGCTTCGGCGGGTAATATCGAACTCGATACGGTTCCCGATTCCCGCGGCGCCACGATCAACGTGCACTATTCGCTCAGCAAGATTCCCAACACCGGTTATCAACCCCGCTTGGCCGACGATCGCGTCGGCTACTTCCTCACGGCGGTGAAGGATTTCTCATCCAAGAGTGACCGCGACAACTTCGTGCGGTTTGTGAATCGCTGGGATTTGCGTAAGGCCGATCCCACCGCGGAACTCTCGCCGCCGGTCAAGCCGATCAAGTTTTGGATCGAAAAGACGGTTCCCTACAAATATCGCAAGCCGATTTACGACGGCATCTACGAGTGGAACAAAGCCTTTGAAAAGGCCGGGTTCGTCAACGCGGTTATCGTCGATCAGCAGCCAGACGACGCCACTTGGGATCCCGAGGATGTGAACTACAACACGTTCCGCTGGATCACCTCCAACGCCGGCTTCGCTATGGGGCCTAGCCGCGTCAATCCGTACACCGGCCAGATTCTCGATGCCGACATCATCTTCGATGCCGACTTCCTGACCTTCTGGAAGCAAGAGTACGAAATGCTCACGCCCGAGGCGATTGCGCAGATGACCGGCGGGTCGCCGGAAACCGACGCGGCGGCCGCGAAGACGTTTGGCCGCGATCCGGTCGGCGGCCATTGCGCGCTGAGCCACGGCATGTCGCGTCAATTCGCGTTTGGCGCCGCGGCGGTCTTCGGCCAGTTCGCCGCTGATCCCGCCAAGGTCGCCGAAGAGCAGGAAAAACTGATCATGCAGGGGCTGAAGGAAGTCACTATGCATGAGGTTGGCCACACGCTCGGACTGCGTCACAACTTCAAAGCCAGCAAAATGCTGAGCCTGAAGGAAATGCAGGACAAGTCCAAGACCGATCAAACCGGCCTGGTCGCGTCGGTGATGGATTACGCGCCGGTCAACATCGTTCCCAAAGATTGGGACCAAGGGGACTACTATTCTCAAACCCTCGGCCCTTATGACTACTGGGCCATTGAATATGGTTACAAGCAGTTCAGCGGCGGCACCCAAGGCGAACTGGCGGAGTTGAAGAAGATCGCCGCCCGCAGTGGCGAGCCGCAACTCGCCTATGCCACCGATGAAGACACGCGCTCCACCGACCCGGATCCCGATAGCAACCGGTTCGACATGGGGAGCGACGCGGTTGAATACGCGAAATCTCGGGCGGAAATTGTGCAACAGCTCGTCCCCGGCCTGGTCGAACGGATGACCAAGGAGGGGGACGATTACACCCAGGCCCGCCGCGCGTTCAACATCCTGCTCTCGCAGCATGGCCAGGCGATGTACTTTGTCTCGCGGTATGTCGGCGGCATGAGCATCAGTCGTAGTCATAAAGGGGACAAAGACGCCAGGCCGCCGATCACGGTGATCGACGCCAAGCAGCAGCGCGAAGCGTTTGACCTGGTCGTGAAGCAGATGCTCAGCGCCGAACCGTTTGAGTTCCCGCCCGAGATTTATCAATACCTGGCGTCCTCGAATTGGAGCCACTGGGGGATGGGAACTACCGTCCGCAAGGATTTCCCGGTGCATGATGTCGTCAGCCAATGGCAAGGGCGAATCCTGGGTCAACTGATTTCGGTCAATACGCTCCAGCGGATGTACGATGCGGAATTGAAACTCCCGCCTGATGCCGACGCTTTCACCACGGCGGAGCTCATCGAGAAGTTGACGCACGCCATTTACGCGGAAGTGGATGCCATTAACGAAGGCGAGTTCACCAATCGCAAGCCAGCCATCAATAGCCTGCGGCGCAATTTGCAACGCACGTACTTGTCGGAGATTTCGAACATGGCGATGGGCAACAGCGGCGCACCGGCCGATTGCCAAACCATTGCCTATGCGGAACTCGGCGCGCTCCACGGGCGAATCGAAAGACTGCTCGGCAATGACAAGGTGAAGCTCGACAGCTACACCCGCGCTCACTTGCAAGAGACAGCCAGCCGTATCCAAAAGGTGCTCGACGCGAGCTTCACGCTCCGAGCGCCCTAATAGCACGCCCACTCCCGTGTGCCGCGTGCAATGCCTTCCAAGCCTCTGGCCAGCGAATCACAACTTCGCTGGCCAGCGGCGTTTCTTGTTGTGCGAGGCGCCGTCGTAACAGCCACGCTGCTGCCTGCCGTCCGCGCTTGTTCTCCCCGCGCTTGTTCCCCCGCCGCTTGCCCGGTTTTCAGCCGCCAGCGGAGAGGCTACGCTGAACACACCGAGGCTCCCGGAAGCGCACGCATGAAACTCCTGCTCGCGATCATTCAACCCACCAAGCTTAAAGCCGTGCAAGAATCGCTCGCGCAAATTGGGGTCGAGCGGATGACCGTTTGCGATGCCCAAGGCTACGCGCGGCAGCGAGGGCAAACGGCCATGTATCGCGGCGTGGAGTACAAGTCGCGGCTCTTGCGGAAGGTCGCGCTCGAAATTGCCGTGAACGACGACTTCCTCGAGAAGACCATCAACCTCATCAACCACATCGCCCGCACCGGTCCCGAAGGGGAAATTGGGGACGGGAAAGTGTTCATCCTGCCGCTGGACGACGTCTGGCAGGTCGGCGGGAAAGAACGCGGACAGGAGGCCATTTAACGTTATGTTGTGTTGGTATCTCACCGCCGATCTGCTATTCTCGTCGCGCGTCACCAGCCTGGCGGCGCAACTGCAGCGTCAGGTGGAACTGCTCACGTTGCCGGCGGCGGTCGACACGTTGCTCAACGACCCCCAGGCCCCGCAGCCCGATCTCGTGCTCATCGACCTTACGATGCCAGGCGTCGATTTGGCCACGCTCGTGCCCCGCCTCCGCGAAATTGCTTCCAGCCCCAAAATCATTGCCTACGCCCCGCACGTGCATGTTGACAAACTGGCGACCGCGAAAGCGGCAGGCTGCGACGTGGTGATGACCAACGGCGAGTTCAGCCGCAAAATCGGCGAGATTCTCGCGTAGCCGATCGACCGCAGGCGGTATGGACTTTGGATAAGGGCCTACGGCCTTGAGGAACAAACGCGCGCCAAGTCTTCAAAATACCGCGGGTACGTCTTCTCGACGCAACCGGGATCATGAATCACGACGCCTGGCTGTTGAAGTCCGACCAGTGCGAGGCTCATGGCCATGCGGTGATCGTGGTAGGTGTCGATGGCCGCGGGGCGCAGCGCGCGCGGCGTGATTTTCAGCCCGTCGTCAAACTCCTCGACCGTCGCTCCCAACTTGCGCAACTCGCGCGCGAGGTCGCCAATGCGATCGGTTTCTTTATGCCGAATATGACCGACGCCGGTGATCGTGGTGGGGCCGTGTGCGAACAGCGCCACGGCGGCGAGCGTTTGCACGGTGTCGCTGATCGCATTCATGTTCACGTCAATGCCGCGCAGGCTCCCGCCGGTGACAGTAATGCCGCAAGTGGACTCCTCCACGAGGCAGCCCATCCGCGCCAAACAATCGACGAACGCCACATCCCCTTGCAGCGCCGAGCGGGTCAGCCCCTCCACAGTGACGCGCCCGCCGACGATCGCCGCCGCACCCCAAAAGTAACTCGCCGCGCTCGCGTCCGGCTCGATGGCGTACGCCGTGCCGCGATACCGCTGCGGGGCCGGAATCGAGAATTTCATCATGTCGTCAGCAAAAACCGCCACGCCGAACGCCTGCATCACGCCCAGCGTCATCTGGACATAAGGTTGAGAGACGAGCTCGCCTTGGACTTCGATCTCGACGTTCGTCTCGGCGTAGGGGGCGGCCATCAACAGGCCG
Source organism: Planctomycetota bacterium (assembly GCA_963205385.1). GTDB lineage: Bacteria > Planctomycetota > Planctomycetia > Pirellulales > Pirellulaceae > JAEZGD01. Next base: position 18,907 of record CAUJKE010000093.1, read on the forward strand.
CTCAAAAACTGGCTGGAAATATTGCCCAGGATGCGCGCCGTGCCGCCCCGCAACCGCCGGGCAGTGAGATTCACCGGCGGACAGTGCCGGGGACTTTCGGCGCTCGCCGCCGCGCCTAGTTGGTTAAGCGCGTCGAGCAGGTCGCCGATAGGCCGTTCGCGCATCCGCGGCACGCCATCGAGTCGATAGGTTCCCCTGGTCGCCGCCAGCATCGCAGTGAGAAAGCGAATCGTCGTGCCGCTGTTGGCGACGTACAACTCAGCGCTCGTCACCGCCGGTTGACCGCCGCAGCCCACAACTTTCAACGTCGCATCGGTCAGATCGACCTCAATCGCTAAGCCCAGTTGTTGCAAAGCCGCGACCATCACGCGCGTATCTTCGCTATCGAGCGCGCCGCTTAGCGTGGAATTGCCTTCGGCCAGCGCAGCGCAGATGAGCGCCCGGTTGGTGATGCTCTTGGAACCCGGCGGGCGGATGCTCGCGGCGAGTGGGCCGCAGGGGTGGATGGCGATGGAATCGGTCACTCGGCAATCTTCCAGAGGTGCTTGTCGCTACGAATAAATAACGCATTGCCGGAGACCGCCGGCGTCCCTTGAATCCGTTCGCCGAATTCTGTGGCGAACACTACCTGTCCCTTGTCGCCAGCGGCTGGATGTCCCAACTCGACCACGCGCGCCTCGCCTGCGGAACTCACCATATACAAACGGCCGGCGGCAATCACCGGGGTCGCCCACACGGGGCCTTTGAGCCGAAGTTGATACAGCACGTCGCCGGTCTTCGCATCCGCGCACGTCAACACGCCGGCCCGATTGAGCGCATAAACGCAGCCGTCGTACACCACAGGCGTAGAGCCGCTGGTGGTGATTTTGTTCGCGTCCCACAACAGTTTGGGAGCCGACGAATTCTCGCTCAGTTCCAGCGCCGTCACGCCGTTAGCAGGCGCGAACAGCTTACCCGCCGCCACGACGGTTGAGGTGATTTCGCTACTAGCAAGCTTATAATCCCACAGTTGTTTACCGGTCAGCGCGTCGAAGGCGGTGAGCTTCTCGACCGATTGCAGCAGCACCTGCCAGCCGGTTGCGGACTCGAATGCGACCGGGCTCGACCAGTTCGCGCGCTGCGCGCGCTGCACCCGCCAACGCTCGAGGCCGGTCTGCACATCCAGCCCCGCCGCGAACGAGTCGCCTTGGCTTTCGATCTGCACCACGACCGTTTCTCCCGCCACGACCGGAGAGCTCGACATGCCCACGTCGTTCCCCGCCTGGGGATAATCGTAGGCCAGGCCGCGATACCAGAGCAGGTTGCCGTCCACGTCCAGGCAGGCGAGGTCATTCGACGAATAGAACGCGAAGATCCGCTCGCCATCGCTCGCAGGGGTCGGCGCCGCGACGGCGCTTTCCGGGTTGCACAACGTTCTCCCGGTCGCCCAAAACCGGCGGCGCCACAGTTCCTTTCCGGTTTGAGCATCGAAAGCCAAAATATACAGTTTGTCTTGCCGCACACCGTCGGACGCCGTGACGATCACCCGATCCTGCACGACAATCGGACTTGAGGGACCACGCCCCGGCAGGTCGGCCGTCCAGGCAATGTTCTTGCCGCTCTCCACATCCCAGGAGGTCGGCGGATTCGCGTCCGCGATGCTGTTGTGCTGATTGCCGCGAAATTGCAACCAGTCCGCGCCCGCCAGCGCCGGCAGGGCTAGCGTCAGGATCAAGATGACATAACGCGACATGTTTCAATCCTGACTCAAAATCGCGGTTCCCACGTCGTCGCAGACGCGGAGTTGAAATTGCCAAACCTGCGCCCACGAGTCGGTTTGTTCATTTTGGGCGATCATCACGAGGATCGTGTTACGGCCAGGCTTCAGTCGCGCGCGACCAACATACTGGTCGATTTCCATACCCGCGTGATAAACCTCGTTCGCCAGCACCAACTGGCCGTTGACCCACAGCTTGTTGGCGTTAATGCAGCCCAGGCGAAAGTTGGCTTCCCGCTCGTTTGCTGAGTCAAACGTGGCGTAAGCGTACGCGATCGCCCCCTTATGCTTGCCGAGGACTTCATTCAAATCGACGACGCCGTAAGGATCCGTCGTGATGTGGCCGATCCATTTAACATCGCCCGTCAGTCCTTCATAGGCTGCATTCGCACTGAAGTCGACCGTCTGGGGCGGATAAGCGACTGCGAAACCTTGGCCCCATTTGTTATCGAACGGGCCGATAATTTGCCACTGCGTAATGAACCCGAAGTGCGCCGGCAGATCGACTTCCACACCGAGCTTCTTGAGTTGCGCCGCCAGCGATTTAATCTGATCCAAATCGCGCGCCGCGGCGAAGGCTTTCCGAAACTGCTTCTCAGCGGCGGCCTGGCCACCGCTGTTCAGTGTCTTCTCGGCCTGCTCGATCGCCAGCGCGACAGCGTCGCGACGCAGTTCCAAACTGGGATCGTCGATCAAACTGGGAATCAACCGTGACTCCGCCTGGGGATCGACCGCGGCGATGAGTTCGTAAGCCAGGCGGCGCGCGCGGGGCGAGTGGCTCGTCTCGGCCAGGAACTTTTCGAGTTCCGCGACCGGTAGTTGCGCTGGATGCTTCTGGGCGATCGCTTCCGCCGCCGCGCCCAGCCAGTTCTCCGCCAATGGATTAGCGCCGTCCATCGCGGCCAGCACCGCGGTCAATTGCTGCGGTTTTGCCGCCGCCACGACCTTCCAAGCTGCCGTCGCCTCTGCATGTCCCTCCCCCTTGGGACCAACACGTTGAAGCTTCGCAAGACTGGGCGCTAACTCCGCGGCGGTTAGTTTGCCCAGGCTGGTCGCAACCGACAATAACGCGATGAAAACGGCGACCAACAAGCGGCGCATGATGGACTCTGGTCAAAAAGGTGAACGACAACGGGAGCTAGATTCGCATTGTAGCGGACAATTCCGCCTGCGGAAAACGGGTGTTGCCAGCGGAGTGGGAATCCGAGAATCCAGTGGCTTTAACCCGCCAGCGTCTTCCAGAAGTAAAACAGGCTCAGTGCGAAACCGACCGCCACCACGAAGATGCGGACGTACTTGGGAGGAAATCTGCGCCCGTAGTTCGCGCCGACATAACCACCTGCGACCGCCGAGCCCATCATCGCCAGTGCGAACGGCCAGTGGATCGTGTCCTGGCCGCGAATGTCTTGCACCACAAAGACCACGATCGCCAAACCGTTAATGCAGCCCCCTAGCACGACCTTGAGCGCGTTCATTTCGTGCAGATTCTTAAGCCCCATCAGCCCCAGCGTGCTGAGCATGAGAATGCCGATGCCGGCGCCAAAGTAGCCGCCGTAAATCGCGACGCCCAATTGTGCGAGCACGAGCAAGGCCATTCCCAGTTGCGTAAGCGGGGCGTCGTCGAGTTTCTTCAGACGGCGGATCACCAGCGGTTGCAAGGTGAAGAGCACGGTCGCCGTGAGAATGAGCCAGGGGATCATCCCCTCAAACGCATCCGGATACCACGTGACGAGCAGTGCGCCCGCCGTTCCGCCGACAATACTCGGCAGCACGAGCAGTTTCAGCCACTTACGAACCACCCCCAGTTCGCGACGATAGGCCCACGCACTCGAGAGCGCCGCGGGGACGAGCGCCACGGTGCTAGTGCCGTTCGCGCAGACGCTTGGATTGGCCACCGTTCCCAAGGCGATGAGCGCGGCGTTTAAGGCGGGAAAGGTCAACAGCGTCCCCCCGCCTGCCAAAGCGTTGACAATCCCCGCCAAGAAGGCCGTCAGGCAGAGCAGTGCGTAGTACGGGAGCATGGACATCGTAAGGTGGGGGGCGAAAACAGGCAGGGGTTGCGAGGGAGGCGGGGGCGCATCTCGCGCATGTCGCGATTTGTGCTCTGGGTTGATGATAGCAGGCTGAGGCGATGATGCGTTATGGGTAACGTGAGGAACCTGAGTTTGTCGTAAACTAGCGCGATTCATAATGTCGCTCGGCGACCCGTTACAACAGGGCCTCGCCCCTGTGATTGCTCTGGACCTCGGCATGGTCCTCCACTATGAACCCGTTTAGTGGCCCCGTTTGGTGAACATGCCGATTGTCGTCGACGCGGAATTGCATCTTGGTTCGAGAGCCTCGCTTATGTTTGCTCCCTTGCTCCATTGGATTTACGACCGCAAAGTTCCCCTGCTAGCATGCGTGCTGTGCGTGGCGCTCAGTTTTCCGCTGGCAAGCCGGTTTTTGTTTTCCGGTGAAGATGCGGTGCTGCGAATGAGCGCGGGACCGAACTTCACGCGCCGCCACGCGGTGGCCGATTATGTCCGCCGCCAGGCAGAGGCCAATGGGCTCTCCATCCAGCTCATCGAAAATGCGGGGTCCGAGGACTGCCTCCAACGACTCAAACGCGGCGAACTCGACGCGGCCCTCGTCAGTAGCGGCGTGGTCGTGCCGGACGATCAAGACATCCGAGTCCTCGCGGCGGCGCACGTCG
>CAUJKE010000094.1 GCA_963205385.1 Planctomycetota bacterium
CTTTCAGGTATTCCATTGGTTCGACGCGGCTATCGCTCAGCACGGCCTGCGCCCAGGCTTGCAGCGTCTCCGCAGGCTGCGGGGGCGTCTCGAGGGTTGAGCTTTCGTCGATCAGGGGCTCGGTTGGGTTAAGCATGGCAAACTCCGCGAAATGGGCAGGCTGCTAAATTCGCAGCCCGATAAAAAACCCGTGACCCTTCATCGTATCTGGCGGCTCAGCAGACGGCAAGCAAACAGGCGTTGCTCGCAACGGGCGTTTCTCGCGCCCGCGGTTGAACAAAGGCGCAGGCTGGCCTTTGTTTAGCGTGAGCAGAGACGTTTCCCCAAGGTGCGTAACCGAACTTTTTCAGTAATTCATCGTGACTTCTGCATGTTTTCGACTTATTTCGCTTCCAGCGAGGCGCCGTCCCCGCCAAAGCTTGACTCGCGCGGTAGGGTTCCTAGAATGAACCTCGATTGTGGACGCCCCAGATATCCTCCAGGTGTAACTAGCGCCGGCTCGCATGATTGAAACCCTCAACAGGCTCCTCCCGCCGCTAACGTGCCCATCACAGCACGGCTAGATTTGATGGCGTGGGCCAAGAACTATGCTCTCTCGTGCTGCCCACGGTGGTTCAGCATGTTTTCGATTTTGTCCGTTACTTTGTTTAAGGAGAAGCTAATGGTTCGCAAGTTTGCGATGCTGCTGGCTGTAGCGCTCGTGGCAATGACTTTCTCGGCGGCCGATGCAGGCGTGAAGGTCGGAGACCAGGCGCCTGACATCAAGGGCGTGCCGACGACCGATGGCAAACAGGTCAATCTGGACGACGCCAAAGACGCCAAGGCGATTGTGGTGTGTTTCACCTGCAATGAATGCCCGGTGGCCAAGGCCTACGAAGATCGTTTCATCGGGTTCACCAAGAAGTACGCCGACAAAGGCGTGAAGTTCATCGCGATCAACGTCAATGCTCGCGAAGACTTGGACGCGATGAAGCAACGCGCGGAAGAAAAAGGCCTGAACTATCCGTACGCGTACGAAGCGAGCGGCGCTTCGGCGGTTGCCTATGGAGCGAAAGTCACGCCGCACATCTTCGTGCTCGATGGCGATCGCAAGGTGGCTTACATGGGCGCGTTTGACGACAATCAGAATCCCGACAGGGTCGGCAAGGCGTACGTCGCCGATGCGGTGGACGCGATTCTGGCCGGCGAGTCGGTTCCGGTCACCCAAACCCGTCCCGTCGGCTGTGGCATTCAAATCAGAAAGTAGCCCTAGCGGTTGACGAAACTCCCCTTGCCGCTGGCGCGCCGTGCCACACGCGCCAGCGGTTTTTCATGGCCTGACGTGTGAGGATCGAAATGGCGGCTTATTGGCGAGCGGCGTTGTTGTGCTTGATGGTTTGCGTCGCGGGCTGCGAGACCGGCGGAACGGCGACGCCCGTCATTGGCGATGCGACCGACTTGAACTGGATGATTGCCGAGCAGCGGGGCAAAGTCGTGCTGGTCGATTTCTGGGCGACATGGTGCACGCCTTGCGTGGAAGGCTTTCCGCACACCGTGGGCCTCGCGAATAAATACCGCGGCCAAGGGCTCGCCGCCATCTCGGTGTCGCTCGACGATCCCGCGGATTTCGTCAAGGTGAACCGCTTTCTGGTCACCCAAAAGGCGAACTTTCCGCACCTCATCAGCAAATATGGCGGCGGCACCGATTCCATGGATGCTTTTGAACTCGACGCCGCCGTCCCCCACTATCGGCTCTACGACCGGGCCGGCAAGTTGCGGTACCAATGGAACGGCATGCCGGACGATCTCGAAGAGAAGGTCGAGGAACTGCTCGCGGAACAACCGTAGGACGCGGTTCGCCTGCGTTCCGCCCAGGGCGAGTCAACTGCCCGCTTCGCGACGTTGACACCCCGCCGCCTTGCTGCATAAAATGCGTGGTTTCCCTGGCAGCTTTGGGTCTGCGTAGGGCGGTTTGCGTGTTCCTACGCGGGAGACTGCTGCGTTGCTAGAAGCGATCCAAAAGGCCGATACGCTCATCGAAGCGCTCGGCTGGATTCGACGTTTTCGTGACAAGGTCACGGTCATCAAGCTCGGCGGCAGCGTGATGGAGGATGAGAATGCGCTGCGGCACGTGCTCGTCGACATCGTCTTCATGGAAACCGTCGGCATGCGGCCCGTCGTGGTGCATGGCGGCGGCGCGGCCATCAGCCGCGCGCTGGACAAGGCCGGTATCCAGCCCCGTTTCATTCAAGGCCGGCGCTTCACGGACGACGCCACGTTGAAGATTGTGGAAGAGGTTCTCGCCTACGAAACCAACGAAGGCCTGGCACGGCAGATCGAAGAACTCGGCGGCCGCGCGATGAACCTCAACTTTCGCAGCACCAATGTGCTCTTTGGCGAGCGAATCTCGCTCCCCGGCGCCAACGGCGCGGCCATTGATTTGGGGCACGTCGGCAAGGTCACGCGCGTCGACCGGGGCGTGATCGAGAACCTCTGCTACGCTGGACAGGTGCCGGTGATTCCCTCCATGGCGATCGACGAGCAGACCGGCGGCAAGTTGAATGTCAACGCGGATACTGCCGCCACCGCCGTGGCCCAAGCGCTGGGCGCCGAAAAGCTGATGTACATGAGCGATGTCAATGGCGTGCGCCGCGACAAGAACGATCCCCACAGTATCATTCACTCCCTCACCGCTCGCCAGGCCCGCGAGTTGATCGAAAACGGCTCTGTGGAAGGGGGCATGATCCCCAAGATCGAGGCCTGCCTGGAAACGCTCGCGCGCGGCGTGCGCAAGGTGCATATTATCGACGGCCGAGTGCGGCATTCGTTGCTGTTGGAAATCTACACGACCCAAGGCGTCGGCACGGAAATCGTGTGCGATGCGTCAACTTAGTTCGCAGGCCCAGCGGGGCGATGTCCTCGTCGCTCGCGCCGAACCTTTTGCTCACTCAGGTGTCTGACCAGTTTCTTCCCCGACTCCCTTCATCTTCCCTTCGCCGCAGGAGCCCTGCTGTGTCCACTGCCACCGGTTTGAGTTCGCCAGAGACCGTCGAGCTGTTTAAGAAATACGTCATCGGCAACTACAACCGTTACCCCGTGAATCTCGTGCGCGGGGAAGGGTCGCACGTGTGGGACAGCGAAGGCCACCGCTATCTCGATTTGTTCGTCGGCTGGGGCTGCAATTTGCTGGGGCATTGCCCGCCGCACGTCGTACAAGCCGTGCAAGAACAGGTCGCCACGCTGATTCACGCCCCCAACACCTGGCACATGGACGTCCAAGGCCGCTGGGCCCAGATGCTCAGCGAGCGCAGCTTTGGCGGACAGGCCTTCTTCTGCAATAGCGGCACGGAAGCCAACGAAGCCGCGATCAAACTCGCTCGCCTGCATGCTGGCCAGGGGCGATACAAGATCATTACGTTTGAAGGGGGCTTTCACGGGCGAACCATGGGGTCGCTCTCCGCCACCGCGCAGCCGAAGTATCACGACGGCGTCGAGCCAATGCTCGCCGGCTTCACCTACGCTCCCTATGGCGACCTGGCCGCCGTCGAGTCCCTTGTGGATGATGAAACAGCCGCCATCATGATCGAGCCGATCCAAGGCGAAGGGGGCGTGCGGATCCCGCCGCCGGGATTCTTGGAAGGCTTGCGGAAGATTGCGGACGCGAAAGGCTTGTTGCTGATTTTTGATGAAGTCCAAACCGGCTGCGGACGAACCGGCGAGTGGTTTGGCTATCAATACTTCAAGGTTACGCCGGACGTGATGACGCTCGCCAAGGCGCTCTGCGGCGGTCTGGCTGGCGGCGCGCTGTTGGCCAGGCCGGAAATCGCCAAGAGTTTGCGTCCCGGTATGCACGCGGCCACCTTCGGCGGCAACCCCATCGCCGCGCGAGCAGGCATTGCGACGCTGGAAATGATCGAGCGGGATAATCTCTTGAATCATGCCAGGCAACTGGGCGCCTTCTTTGAACAACGCTTCACCGGACTCGCCCAGGAATGTTCGCTCATCAAAGAAGTCCGCGTCTCTGGCGTGATGATCGGCATCGAACTTGCCGTCGAGGGTGCGCCGGTGGTGCAGCAATGTCTCGACCGCCGATTGCTCATTAATTGCACACATGGCACGGTCATTCGACTGCTCCCCGCGATGAACTTGTCGCTGGAGCAGGCGGAAGAAGGCGCCGAGATTCTGGCCGGCGTGCTGCGTCAACAAGCTGGCTAGTGGGAGCCACGGTCGTACTTTTCAAGCGTCCGTCGCGGACGCGATCGCTACTAGTTCTTGTGAAGGAGGTCGCCTGATATGCGACATATCCTCTCGATATTCGATTTGACCGCCGCCGAAATCAAAGAGATCTTTGCCACGACGCAGGTTCTCAAAACCAAGCTGAAGCAAGGTGTGCGCGAACCGATTTTGGCCGGTCACGTCGCCGCGCTCTTGTTTGAAAAGCCCTCGCTCCGCACGCGCGTCAGCTTTGAAACAGGCATGGTGCAACTGGGCGGCGGCAGTTTATTCTTGGGCGAGGATGTCGGCTGGGGGCAGCGCGAGTGCGCAGCCGATTTCGCGCGCGTCATCAGCGAATATGTGGATGTCGTCGTGTGTCGCGCTAAATCGCACGCGACGGTCGTCGAGTTGGCGCAGTATGCGACCTGCTCCGTCATCAACGGCCTGACCGATACGGATCACCCCTGCCAAGCGCTGGCGGACTTGTTCACGCTCCAGGAACTTCACGGCCCACTCGCGGGAAAGAAGGTCGCGTTCGTCGGCGATGCGAACAATGTCGCCCGCAGCTTAGCGCAGGCTTGCGCGCGGCTCGAGGTCGAGTTCGCCTTGGCGGCGCCGCTGGGCTACCAGTTTGAGAACTCGTTCGTGAAGCAACTCACGGCCGCCGCGCCGCAGGTCAAGTTCACGCAAACCACCGACGCGGCCGCCGCGGTCCGCGACGCCATTTGCGTTTATACCGATGTGTGGGCCAGCATGGGTCAGGAGCAGGAAAAGTCGCAGCGTTCGAAAGCGTTCGCGCCGTATCAAGTCAACGCCGCCTTGATGCAACATGCTCCCGCGAACACCTCCTTCCTGCACTGCCTGCCGGCGCGGCGCGGCGAGGAAGTCACCGATGACGTGATCGACGGCGCCACGAGCGCCGTCGTCCAACAAGCCGGCAATCGCCTGCATGTGCAGAAGGGCCTATTGGCGTGGTTGTTGAAAGGGTGACGGCTCGTGCCGAGCCGGAAAGTCGGATTTCACAATAATTTGCCCCGCACTCTCGCCTCCTACGCTGACAAATGTCGAATCGCCCTGCCCATCAACTCCGCCCTATCAAGATCAAACGCCATTACACCCGCCCCTCGCCGGGGAGTGTGCTCTATCAGTCAGGCGGGACGACCGTGCTCTGCACGGCGAGCGTCGCCAAGGATGTGCCGCCGTGGATGAAAGGCCAGGGGCGCGGTTGGATTACGGCGGAATACAACATGCTGCCGGGGAGCACCAGCCCGCGCAAGCAGCGCGAGCGTGGCGGCAAAGTGGATGGGCGGACCACCGAGATTCAGCGCTTGATTGGACGTAGCCTGCGCGCGATCGTCGATCTCGACCAGCTCGGCGAGCGCTCGCTGACGGTCGATTGCGACGTGCTCGAAGCCGATGGCGGCACGCGGACCGCGAGCATCACGGGAGCGTTCATTGCCCTGGTCGATGCCCTGCGGAGCGTGCAGAAAGAACTGCCGGACCCCAAACGCCTGCCGCTAACCGACAGCATCGCCGCCATTAGCGTCGGCATCGTCAACGGCCAGCCGACCCTCGATTTGGACTACGCCCAGGACTTCGCCGCCGCGGTCGATATGAACATCGTGATGACGGGAAACGGCCGGTTTGTCGAAATTCAAGGAACCGGAGAAGAAGCCACCTTCAGCGACAGCCAGCTGGCCGCGATGCTGAAGCTGGCCAAATCAGGCATCGCACAGCTCAAGGAAATCCAGCACCAGGCGCTGGGGAAGGCCTGGCCGTTTTAAGCACGGCGCGAAAGCCGCATTGCCCAACACGAACGCCCTCGAGGAATTCCCCGAGGGCGTTCGTTGGCGTCTCAAGGGACGTGCGAGACGCGGCGCGTCGACTGACGGGCATCTCGAGCACGTCGACCTTCTCAACCTTCTTACAGACCACAACCGCAGCTAGGAGCGGCAACTTCGCAACCGCAGGTCGGAGCGCAGCACTTCGGCTTGCAGCAACGCGACTTGAGGTGGCTGAACAGGCTGCAGCGCTTTGGCTTGCAGCACGAACCGCACGACGATTCGCAACCGCAGCTCGGAGCGGCGTCACAGCCACAGCTCGGAGCAACGTCCACGCCGCAGCTAGGACCAACGTCCACGCCACAGGTCGGAGCGGCGGCGCAGCAGCTCGACTCGCAACGCGGCTTGCAGCAACGCGACTTCCAGTGGCCGAACAGGCTGCCGCAACGCTTCGGCTTGCAGCACGAATCACAGGACGACTCGCAGCCACAGCTAGGTGCGGCGTCACAACAGGACGGACCGGCATCGCAGCCGCAGCTGCCGCCGAACAGAGTGAACGCTTGCGCATCATTGGCGCCAGCGAACACGAACAAGGCGGCCACCAAGGCGGCGGCCATCAGAAATCGACTCTTCATGGGGAGGGCTCCTCAATCCACTAAGATCTAGGGGTAACAGTGGTTCCCCGCACGGCTCCGACGGTCCCGACGGGTTTTCGGAGGGGTGTCGGCAACGCAGTCACGGAATGCTCGCGCGGGACCAGCAAAATGCTGGCTCTCGTCACCACGTCGTATCGTCCCCGCCGATTGCGCACCTTAACCAGAGCACAAGCCCTTGCCAGAATTCCTGACTTACGCAGGTGGACCGCCATGAATTTCACGAGGACAGCGACCTTAACGATTGCGCGGACATGACCGATCGGAGCGGTTGTAAGTAATATGTTCTTTGCTCACCATCTCGCTCACCATCCGCACGAGGCGGATGGGGTCGTGGTTCTTTGGCCTGACCTACCTACTCCGCGCGTGGCGCGATTGTGACGTAAGGTTTCTTCACGACGCACTGTGGGGCAAATCGCGACGTTTGTTACAAGGGGCAAGGTTTGATGTTGATGCCAGGCGTGGAAACCGAGTTTTTGTATTCCAGTCTCGCCGGCGATCCGGACTTGGGCGAAATCGTGGACTTGTTTGTCGACGAAATGCCGGGGCGGGTAGCGAAACTCGCCGCTTGCTTGAGCAGCGGTGATTGGGAGCAACTTGGTCGTTTTGCCCATCAAATGAAAGGGGCGTGCGGCAGCTACGGCTTCCATCAACTGACGTCGACGGCGGCGCGGCTCGAGCAAGCGGCGCGGCATGAACCAGAAGAAGCCGCGATCCGTGAGGCGGTTGAAGAACTCGTGGCGCTCTGCCAAAAAGTGCGCACCGGGGTGGGCTGCCAAGGATAACGTCTTGTCGCGGGGCCGCGCACCGTGGATAACAGGGCCACCGCCTTCCTGTTCCTACTCTGCCGCAACTGGTTCCGCCGATGGATCGCGACACATTTCTCGCCCGCGTCCGCACCGCCGCCCAAGCCGGCCGCGCTTATCGCGTACCCACGCAGGAAATTCCAGACGGCGTCGGCTATGTCGGCGCACGAGGTGATGTCTGTGAGCATTTCGCGCGCGAGGTGAACGAAGTCGGTGGCCGCGCGGTCGTGGTCGCGGACGATCAAGCGGCGCGCGTTGAACTGCGGCAACTGCTCGTCGAGCACGCGGCGCAAACAGCCCTTGCCTGGCAACATCCCGTCGTCGAGCGCATCGCCGCTTCGCTCTGCGCGGAGCTTAACATTGCCCTGCACCAATACGAATCACTCGCGCACTTGCCCGCAGCCGAACAGCGAGCGCTCATTCTTTCCGCGGGGATCGGCATTACGAGCGTGGAGCTCGCGATCGCGGAGACCGGCACGCTGTTGATGTGGTCGCAGCCGGGGCAAGAGCGCGTGGCGTCCCTCGTTCCACCAGTGCATGTGGCGCTCGTGGACGAGGCGCAGATCGTGCCTGACTTGTTCGATGCTTTCGCGGTTTTCCAGCAGCGGGGACTGGATAATCTCCCGAGCAACGTGGCATTCATTACCGGCCCCAGCAAGACCGGCGATATCGAACTCCAACTCACCACCGGAGTGCATGGCCCCAAACATTGGCATGTGATTGTGATCCGCAGCACGCCGCGCGCATAATGTGGGGGCGCGAAGCGTTCCTGGCTGGCTTGAACGTGTGACCACAACTTGAAGGAATCCTGATGTCTTCCAACCCGTATCAATCGCCTTCGCTACCTGAACCCAGCGGAGGCGGAGCGTTTCCGCGAGGCACGCCTTCGCCTGCGGCTTACTATTACTTACCGACGAAGGATCTCGCGCGCTGGATTACCTATATTTTCATTGGCAACGGGCTATTTGAACTGGCGTTCTCCGTGACGATGCTGTTTGTCGGTCCCATGCTGGATGTCGAGCCGGATTTCGCCACCGACGACGAGTTCACTCAGGTGATGCTGATAGCCGTCGGCGGGGCTGGTTGTCTACAGGTGGTGATCTTTATCATCGGCGTCGTCTTGTTTTGCAAATGGACTTCGCGTTCCGTAAGTAACGCACGCGCGCTGGGCGCTATCGGGATGGAGCACACGCCTGGCTGGGCCGTAGGCTACTACTTTATTCCCATCCTGAACTTGTTCCGGCCCTACATGGCAATCAAGGAAACGTACCTCGCGAGCGATCCAGAGGCGGATGCGATCAACTGGAAACATGCCACGGCCCCCGGTTTTCTCCTCGCCTGGTGGCTGTGTTGGATCTTTGGCAACATCGTCAGTCAGGCGGATATTCGCATGTCGAATACCAACGATCTGCAAATGATGGCCGCTTCGTGGTACGTCGGTTTGGTGAGTTCCGTCCTGACCATGATCGCGGCCGTGCTCGCTGCCAGGCTAGTGCATTCGCTGGCGGACCGGCAGGCAGAGAAGTACAACCAACAGCAGAAGCAGCCTGCGATTTCACCCACCATGCCGTTCGGCGAGGCCTGGTGATTCGCAGGCCAACGCGCGGCAGGGCGGCATGATCGATTCTCGCAAACTTGCATCCGCTGTGGCGATCGCGCTGCGTCGCGGAAGCTGGGATCGTGACTCGCTCCGCTCGCGCGCGACGCTTCGCCTGGGGCGCTGGAAGTGGCTCGATTCCCTCGTGGGTCGTTGTTTGAGAGCGTTTGGCGATAAGCCCGCCCACGCCGAATTGTTGCGTTTCCTCCGCACAGATGCCGGGCTCGAAGCGGCGTGTCAGCGGAATTCTCGCAAGCTGCGCGCCGCACTACTCCGCGAGCCCGCCCTGCCACCGCCGCCTTGGCTCGGCCCAGGCGGGATTCGCGAACTCCCCACGCTCGAAAGCTTGCGAGCCTGGCTGGGACTGACCGCGGCGGATTGGGAGTGGTTCTTGCCCAGCGCTTGCGGGGCAGCGGCGCAGCAGGCAGCACACTATACGTTTAAGTTCGTCCCCAAACGGTCCAGCGGCGTGCGGTTGTTGGAATCCCCCAAGGCACAATTGAAGTCGTTGCAGCGGGAAATTCTCGTCGGCATCCTGGATGGCGTGCCTGGTCACGATGCGGCGCATGGCTTCGTCGCGGGGCGTTCGCACCACAGCGCGGCCGCGCCGCACGTTGGACGGGACGTCGTCGTGCGGATGGACCTCGCGCACTTCTTTTCCACCATCAACGCGGCGAGAGTCTTCCCCATCTTCACGGCGCTCGGCTACCGCCGCTCGGTCGCCCTGGCGCTAACGCGACTATGCACCCACCGCACGCCGCGGAACGTAACAGGAACGAGCGCGCTCGCCGAACCGCTTAAACGTCTGCTCGACGCGCCCCATTTGCCGCAAGGGGCTCCAACTTCGCCGACGCTCGCGAACCTCGTGGCCTATCGCTTGGATTGTCGGCTGACGGCATTAGCGGCGGCGTGTGGCGCTACTTATACGCGCTATGCCGACGATTTGCTATTCTCCGGCGACGCGCATTTCGCCCGCGGCGCCCAGCGGTTTATTATCAGCGTCGCGGCCACCGCACTCGAGGAAGGCTTTCGTGTCAACCATCGCAAGACGCGCGTGATGCGACGAAGCACGCGGCAACGCGCGCTGGGTCTGGTGCTTAACGAGAAGCTCAACATCGATCGCCGCGAGTACGACCGTCTGAAGGCGATTCTCACGAACTGCATTCGCGACAATGCAGCGCGGCAAAACCTCGCCCAACATCCTGACTTTCGTGCCCATCTACACGGACGGGTCGCCTACATCGCAGGCATTCATCCCGAAAAGGGTGTTAAGCTAATGGCATTGTTGCGGCGGATTCCATGGTGAACAGTGTGGCGGGACTTGAAGAGGCGGCCAATGAGCTTTGTGCAGGGCGTGATGCAGTTCGTGGGACTCGTTTTGCTATGTGTACTGGCCGCTGTGGTTTATGGAATCGTGCATGACCAAATCACAGCGCGGATCTGCGTTGAATATTTCACCGTGTTTCACCCACCGGTGATCGAATCCGACTCGCCGACGCTGCAGGGCCTGGTGTGGGGCGTGATCGCGACCTGGTGGGTAGGGTTGGGACTTGGCGTGCCGCTGGCGATTGCCGCGCGGGCCGGCGCTTGGCCTCAGAGGGACATCGCATGGTGCGTGCGTCCGGTAACGATTCTGATGCTCATCTGCGGTGCTTGTGCCTTAATCGCCGGGCTGGTCGCGTACCTGCTACAAAGCTCCAGCGCGCTGCACCTTTCACCGAGTTACGTCCAGCGGCTTCCGTCAGGGCATCGCTACGGATTCTTGATCGCCGCGTTCGCCCACAATGCCAGCTACGCCAGCGGCTTTATCGGCGGCTGGATCTTGATTTTCGGCACGGCCTATGGACGTTGGCGAGAGTCGCGGCGACGTCGTTGAACGGCTACTTTCGCTGGTAAGCTTCTTCAAATAGTGTTCGCTGCGCCGCGGCCTTCTCCGCAGCCGCTTGCAACGCAGCAGCGGCTTCTTGCGCGGCTGCTAGTTGCTGTTCCTGCTCGGCTAACTTGGCTTCGGCGGCTTGCTTCACCGCCATGAGTTGCTCGTATTGGGCCTGCATGGCCGCGATCTTGTCGGCGGCGGCTTGCGCGGCGGCGGCTTGCGCGGCGAGAGCCTGTGCCTGGGTGGCCTTTGCTTCTTCGAGCCTGGTCGTCGCAGCAAGGCTGGCGTCGAGTTTGGCTTGAGCTTCGTCGGCGGCGGCGGCCAGTTGGGCGCCGGCTTGCTCGAACGCGGTCAACTCGGCCTTGGTGCGCTCCAGTTCAGCCTGCGCCGCGGCGGCGGCTTGCGCGGCGGCGGCCGCCACCGGTTGCCTGGCCGCGAGTTGCGTATCAAGTTCCGCTTTCTCGGCGGTGAGTTTGTCGGCGCTCGCCTTGGTCGTCGCAACCGCTTGAGTCGCGGTGTTTACCCCGGCGGTTTTCGCCGCCAGCATTTGATCGGCGGCTGTCTTCGCTTCTTGCGCTGCTTTCTCCGCCGCTTGTGCGGCTGTAAGCTTCTCCGTCGCGGCTTGAACGGCTTGCGTCTTGGCCGCGGCGAGAGCGGCGGCGTCTGCGCGCTCCTTCTCGGCTTGCGTGGCAGTGGCGCTCGCGGCGGCTTGTTGCGCAGTTACTTCTGCAAGTCTTGCGGCGACTTCGGCCACGGCTTTCTCTGCCGCAACCCTCGCGGCCTCCGCAATCGCAAGATCCCCTTCGCCGCCAGCAGCGATTTGATCCTTGGCCGCAGTCGCGGCGGCGAGCGCTGCGTCGGCAGTTTGCTTCTCAGCCGTCGTCTTATCGAGTGCCGCTTGCGCCGCGGCGAGTTTTTCAGCGGCCCCCTGCTGCGCAGCGGTCTTGTCCGCGACCAGTTTCTCGGCCGCCGCTTTCTCGTTATTGGCAACATCGAGCGCCGCCTTCGTCGCGGCCGTGCTCTCCGCCGTTACTTTAACCGCGGCCGCGGCATCGGCCACCAGCTTTTCGGCAGCCCCCTTTTCAGTTGTCATCTTATTCAGTTCGGCGGTCGCGGCGCTCATCGCCGCCGCGGCGGCTGCGAGCGCGGCAGCTTTGTCTTGCACCGCTTTGTCCAGCGCGGCGAGTTCGGTCGCCTGCGTTTGCGCGGCGGCTTGCAGCGGCGCGAGCGCGGCAGTTTGCGCTTCGATCCGCAGGGCGAGCGTCGGCGGGTTGGGGGTGAGCGTGGCAAGTTCCTTGGCGTCGACAGCGTCCCACATCCGCACATCGCCGTTCCAGTCGCCGCAAATCACGCGCCCGCCATCATGCGAAAACGCGACGCGGAGCGCTTGTTCGGCGAAGCCGCCAAAGGTCTTTTGAGCGCCGCCGTTGCTATCCCAAGTTTTGGCCGTTTTGTCGTTGCCGCAAGAGACAATGCGGCCGTCATGCGCGAAGGAGACGGACTGCACGCCGCCGCCGTGGGCGCCCCAACTCTTGATTTGATTGCCGTCGTTCATCTCCCACAGCTTGATCGTGCCATCTTCGCCGGCCGAGGCGAGGACGTTGCTATCGCCGCGCCAGGCGACGTCATAAACGGCCCCGTTGTGACCGCGCAAGTTCAAATATTCGCGGCCTGTATCGGCTTCCCACACAAACAATCCGCCGGAGCGATCGCTCGTGGCCAACAACACGCCGTCCGGTGAAAAGGCGACGCCGTAGACCCAGTCGGTGTGCTTGCGAATCTCTTGGACGAGTTCGCCGGTCGCGGTCGAATAGACGCGCACCACGCGCAGCGGGCCAGCGAGGGCGACCAACGTTTGACTGGGGTTAATATCCGCCGCGAGCACGGCGTCAAGTTCATCGCCTATCTTGGAAATCCGCTGGCCGGTCTTCACATCGTATAAGGCGACAAAACCTGAGTCCCCGCCCCGCCCACCGCCGGCCAGCAGCAGCGAACCGTTGCGACTGAAGCGGAGCGCGTAGGGAATCCCTTCGGGAAACGGCAACACGCCGATACACTGGGCCGAATCGGTATTGTAGAGCACGATCTGCCGCTGTCCGGCGATCGCTACCAGCGGCGCCCACGGACTCGCGGCCAGCGCTGTGGTCGCCCCGGCGCGCTCGGTATAAACCACCGGCTGCCGCCACACGTTCTCTGGCATCGCGGCGGGACCGTCCGGTTTGCCGGTGCTGCCGCCAGCGAACTCGAACTTGGGCTTCTTCTTGATCGTAACCGTGGAGCCGGCGTTTTCTGGCGCTCCTTGTTCGATCCACTGCTTGATAATATCGAGCTTGGCCGCCGCGAGCTTGTCTTGCATCGGCGGCATGAACGGCTCTTCGGCGTGCGACGTCAGTGCGTAGATCCGCGAGTTCTCGCTATCACCCCCCAGCACCACTTCGCCGCCGCTGCCGCCGGCCATGGCCTGCGCGTAGGTCTCGAGCACGAGACCTCCCTTGGCCTTGTCCGCGTTGTGGCACGTCAGGCAATGTTCGCGCAGGATGGGGCGCACATGCTCGTCGTAGGTGATCTTCGGCTTGTCGCCGGCGGGCTTCTCTTGTGCCGCGGCCAGCGATGCCCAGCACACGACGAACGACGCGAAAACAAAAGTGCAGTTGCGAATCTTCATGGTGATCTTGATGGCGGACAAGGATGGGCCACAGCGCTCGCAGCGCCGCGGCAGGCTTAATGATTGAATAAAAACTCGCGCGAGTTGAGCACGGCCCAAAAGACATCGTCCAGGCCTGACTGTGGATTGGGAGCTTCGCTCACCAGCGCCAGCAGGCGGCTCTGTTCTTCGGCCGTCGGTTTACGGCTCAAGCAGCGGATATAAAGCTGCTCGATGATCTGCTCTGGCGTTTGCTCAGACTTGAGGAGCTTGGCGACCAGTTGACCTTGGTTCATCTTGCCTTGCACCGTGGTGCCATTGAGCAGGTGCAACGCTTGCGAGAGGTTCGGTTCGGTCTTCGCTTCGCAGGCACAGACAGTATCGCGCGGGGAGCGGCCAAACGTGGTGAGGAAGTAGTTCGACGTTTGCCCGTCAGCCACTTGCACGGCGCGAGCCCCCAGCGGCAAGCCGCGGAACTTCTCTTGGGTGTCGGTCACGACGCAAATGCAATCGAGCAGTTGCTCGGCCGGAATGCGGCGGACGTTGCCGTGGGCGAAGTTGCGTTCGTCGTCCGCATTCGATGCGTTGCGCACGGTACTCCGCTGGTACGCCTCGGAGTTGCAAATGTCGCGCACGAGCTGCTTGAAGTCGTATTTGTATTCCACGAGCTTGTCGCCGAGCGTGTGGAACAGTTCCGGATTGCTAGGCGGATTACTGACGCGAATATCGTCGACCTGTTCCACAATGCCCCGGCCAAAGAAGTGCGCCCAGACACGATTGGCGACGCTGGTGGCGAAGTAGGGGTTGTCGGTCGAACTTATCCACTTGGCCAGCACCTCACGGCGATCCTCGCCCGGCTTGATTTCCGGCTCGATGCCGCCGAGGAACTTGGGCTTGAGCGGCTTCTTGAGAACCGGATGATTCACTTCCCCACTGCCGCGATTGAAGATGATCGTTTCCCGATAATCTTCGCCTTCCTTGCGGCCAATTTGAGCGAAGAACGCGGCGAAACTGTAATAGTCGTTCATCGTCCAGCGGTCGAACGGGTGGTTGTGGCATTGCGTGCACTGCGTGCGGACCCCCATGAAGATTTGGGCCACATTCTCAGCCGTCTTCAGCGTATCGCGTTCGATTTGATAGAAGTTGGTCGCCGGCTCCGTAAACGTTCCACCGGAAGCGGAGAGCAGTTCCGTCACCATCTGGTCCAGCGGGACGTTGTTGGCGATTTTGTCGGAGAGCCAGGTCGAGTAGAGATACATCGACTTGTAACTGACCTGATTGCTGCTCTTGACCATCAATAGTTCCGACCACTTCATCGCCCAAATGTCCGCGAACTCTTTGCGTTCGAGCAGGCGGTTCACCAACTGGGCCCGCTTGTCGGACGCAGTGTCGTTCATGAAAGCATGATATTCTTCCGGCGTCGGCAACATGCCGGTGATGTCGATGGTGACTCGCCGCAGGAACTCCTCATCGGTGCAGATTTCACTCGGCAAGATGCGGATCTTCTTGAGCTTCGCGCCGACCAGTTCGTCGATGTAGTTACCGGTGATCGGCGGGGCCGTATATTCGAGTTCCTTGGGAAGCACCAGCACCTGACTGCCGACGGTGTAGGTTTCAAAACGGGCCATGATGAACGCTTCGCCACGCGACGCGGCCTTCACCAGGCCATCGCTATCAATGGGAGCGGAGTTGTCGTTGCTGGTGATGAACACTGCAAGTGACGTGACATCGCGATCGGTCCCATCACTGTAGTGGGCGCGGGCGATGAACTGCTGCTGGCCATCGGGGCCTTCAATCACAGCGCTGGGGGGATAGATGTCAACACCGATGATTTTGGCTGGCTCGGTCGCGTCGTAGGGAGCGCCTGCCTTGAGCCAGGTGAGCATCGCCTGGCAGTATTCGCCGTCGGCATCGAACCGTTTGCCGCCGGTGTGGGGGACGGCGCCGATCGACTTTTCAACCATCAAGCTATCTTCAGGCACGGCCAGGTTTACGCGGCGAATGCCGATCTCGCGCGTGATACGGTGATAATCGCCTTGAGGATCGTAGCCGAACAGCGACAGCATGAAGCCGTCCTTACCGCGCGCGGCGCCGTGGCAACTGCCGGTGTTGCAGCCAGAGCGCATGAAGATCGGCATGATGTCGAGCTGAAAGCTGATCGGCCGCTCGGCCGTCGCGTCTTTCACCGTGACGGGAACGGACGACTTGAACCCCTGGTATTCGAGTTCGAGCGTGGTCTGACCATCGGCCACCGGATAGAGCGCGTGCTTGTCGAGCCGCGCGTACGCCGCATCGGCGAGTTTGGCCTGGGCTTGCGCGGTGACGTCCAGCGTTACGCCGTCATCGCGCGTGGCGACGATGATATAACGTTGCAGGTCCGCCTTGGTGGTGAGATTGATCTCCGGCGGGTAGACATCGATGCGCGCGACCTTGCTTTGCGCGAGGGCCGTGGAGGATCCCAGCGCTGTAAGCGCGGTTAAGATGAGTAACGTCCGTTGCATGTTGACTCTCTCCCAGGATCAGTGCGAGCTGGTGGTGGCCTGGTATGGGTGGCGTGACTTGAAGGGTGCGAGTTTAAGGGTGTAGTTTGATCGTACTTTTCATAACGCCGTGGTGGCGGCTTATTTTTCGCCTTGGGTGGCTTCTTTTTGCTGACGCAGCATTTCCAACCGGCTGAGACGCTTGGGCTGCTCTGGCTGTGCTGGCGCCGCGGCAACTTTCTCAGGAGCCGGTTGCGCTGGCTGATTGACCTTCGGAGGCAGTGGCGCGTCGATTCGCAACTCGCCCCCTCCCTGCGTTTGCACCACGTTCATGCCGTTGATGGTGAACGTAGAACGGCAGACGAGCGACGTGTACTTGCCTGGCTTGCTAGTCGCCGCGTCGCTCTTCACCTTGAAGACGTAACTCTCAGCGCCGCTGGCAGCGGTGAGCGGCTCGGTGGATGTTCCCGCCGGGAGGCCGACAAGTTCGATCTTGGCGTTGTCGGGGAAATCAGCCTTCTTTTCGACTTTGATGACAACCTCCGTCTCCTGCCCTTGCTCCACCGCCGCCTTCTGGAAGGCGATGTTGTAGAAGGAGTCGGCGACGTTGAGGTCGACGAACTGCGTCGAGCATTCGACGGTTCCGCCATCATGCGCGGCGCGGCCGACGACGACGATCTTGTGCGTGCCAATCGCGGCGGCGTTGTTGGCGGTCAGCGGGATCACGACTTCGCTCTGGCCTTCGGGAATCGAAATAGAACCCGAGGAGCCGACGCCGCTGGGATTGTAGAGCATCGTGACGGAGATCGGCGCTTTGAATTCACCTTGACGCTTCGCAATCACCTTGAGTTCGATCGAGCCTTCCCGCACTAGCGGCGCGGCGGGGGGGACAAGTTCCAATTCAAACGGGATCTGCTCCACAATGGCCACCGCCATCCGCTCGGCGTCGTGGCCGTAGACATCCCGATTGTTTTGCCCGCGAATCAGCATCGTGCGCTGCGCGAAGCGGCTGGGAATTTTCAAGTTGGCGTCGACCGGGGGCGCAGCCAGTTCGGCCAGCGCGCCGGCAGGCGTGGCCTGCGGCGGGGCAGAGAAAATCACCGGAACGGAGCTCGTGCTTGCGGTCAGCGGCAACGGTTCCACCGCGAGACCTGCCGGGCCATTGCGCAGTTCCAGTCCGAGATCGCCGCCGAAGCCTTGCCGATTGGCGTTGACCATCAACGCCATGCGGTTGCCGCGCGGCACGTTGAGGATCGTCGGGACGTATTGCTGGCGCTCAGGCAAGGAAACGGTGACGACTTCTTCCAGCGGAGCGACCTCGACGCGATACACATAGGTTGGCCCGCCGGAGTTCAAATGATCTCTCATGGCGACCAGATACTCTCCATCTTCTGGCACCGCGAAACGCAAGTACGAATCCGGCGAACCGGCATTGTCATCGTTGGCCGCGATCTGTCCGCCATCGGCCCGATGAATGGAGAGCACGGAGTCGAGCGGCGAGCGCAGAATGTTGCGCGCGAAAACGCGAACTTCGTATTGCTCCCCTTTCTTCGCGGCGAACTTGAAGAAGTCGATATCGTCCTTCTGCTCGATGATGCCATTGAAGGCCGCTGGCAGGGAAGATACCGTCGTGACCGCTTTGGCGTCGTTGTTGGGCTCTTGTTCCAGCACGTTGGGCAAGTCGACCACGCGCACCACGTTGGGGCTGGGGGCGAGACCTCGCTCGTCTTGCGCGACGAACGGGAACTCGCTCGCGCCGGTCGCCGGTAAGTTTATGGTCGCGGCAAACTCACCGCCGATGTCGCCGAGACACTTCACGGCGAGCGTTTCACCGGGCCGACCGCCACCGGGATAGACCGCGCGGGGACGCGGGAAGTTCCCCACGTGCAGGCGATACTTGCTGTTGCCGTCGCCACCGTAGGCGCTCTCGCGGACTTGAATGATGTACTTGCCATCTTCGGGGGCGATGATCGCGGCCACGCAGTCTTGCATGACCAGTGCGGCGTCGTCGCTACGGGCCAGCTCAAAACGTTTCTCGTTGAGGATGGCGACGTACGGATCGAACATCGTGTAACCCAGTCGCAAGCCTTCAATCTCCGCGGTGATCCGCTCCCCTTGTTTGGCCTCGACCACGAAATACTCGACATCTTCCGATTGCACGATGCCGGTCACGGTGACGTTGGTGGGAATCGATTGCGGCTGATCGAACAGGTTGTTCGGCTCGACTTCCGGCACCTCCGGCAGCGCGCCTACAGAGAACAGACGCAAATTGCTAATCCCCGAGGCGGCGCGCAACCGCAGAGCATGCATGCCCAGGCGGCAATCCGGCGCAATCGCCAGCTTCGCCTTGACGGCGCTGTCGCCAGTGACTTCCCACGACTGCACGGTGAAGCCGGGAGAGTAGAAAAGCGCCTCCTGAGCGTCCTTCAGACGAGCCCCTTTGAACTCCACCTCGACTTCGGTTCCACGCTGGAAACCGTAAGGCGAAATATCGTTCAACTGCGGATCGACGGCGCGCAGCGTAGGCGTGAAAATCAGGGCAAGCAGACAAACGCAAGCACAATGTTGCGCGCGCTGGAGGGCGAGACGCATGCGTCACCTCAAAATTGGCGGCGAGTGGCTCAAAGGCGGGAATGAGCCAGTGGTGGGTATCGCGATCAGGAGCGCGGGAGCACGCTGGATCTTACGGGTATCAACACGAGCGCGCCGGAACCCGGCGCGCTGTTTGGACTTCGTTCATTATACTTACGACAGGAGGCCTTTGACCACCTTGCCGCCATCGACGATTTCGATGGGGCGATCGCCAGGGGCCATCAGCTCCTTGTCGGCCACGATGCCGAGTTGGTTATAAACCGTGGTGGCCAGGTCTTCGGGACCAACGGCATCGAGCTCCGGCTCGCTGGCAGTCGAGTTCGAGGCGCCATAAATCAGGCCCCCCTTCACTCCGCCACCGGCCAGCATCACACTGAACACCTTGGGCCAGTGATCGCGGCCAGCGGTCTGATTGATCTTGGGTGTGCGACCGAATTCGCTGCTCACCATGACGAGCGTGGACGAGAGCAATCCGGTGCGGTCCAGGTCGTTGACCAACGCCGCGAGCGCCTGATCAAGCGCGGGAACCTGCCGCTTCATGCCGGCCGTGATCTGGTTGTGCATATCCCAGCCGCCGTAGGTCAGCGTGACAAACCGTACGCCAGCGGCGACCAGGCGGCGGGCCATCAACATCCGCTGCCCGGCATCGTTCATGCCGTATTCGTTGCGAATGCTTTCCGGCTCGACGTCAATCTTGAACGCCTCGCGGGCGTCCGGCGAACTGATCAAGCTGTACGCCCGATCGTAAAACGTGTTCATCGCCTGGATCGAGTCCGACTTATCCTTCTTGGTGAAGTAATCGTTCACCGCTTCGAGCGCTGAGCGCCGACGCGAGAAACGGGCGTCATCCACTCCGCCGGGCAGCGCCAAATCGCGAACTTGAAAGCCCTTCGACGCGGGATCCGCCCCCAGGCTAAACGGCGCGAAGGAGGAACTGAGGTAGCCGTTGCTGGCGAACTCGTTGGGCACGTTGGGAATGCAGACGTACGGCGGCAGGTTATTGCGCGGGCCATATTCGTGACTCACCACGCTCCCCATGCTGGGAAATATCAGCGCCGGGCTGGGGCGATAGCCGGTGAACATGTTGTGCGTGCCCCGCTCGTGGGCGGCCTCGCCATGCGTCATCGAGCGAATGACCGCGAACTTATCGGCACACTTCGCCAGATTGGGGAGCGTCTCGGAGAAGACCTCACCGGTGTTCGTCTTAATCGTCCCCAATTCACCCCGATACTCGATCGGCGCGTACGGCTTGGGATCAAACGATTCCTGGTGAGCGATTCCGCCGGGAAGGAAAATGTGGATGACGCTCTTCGCCTTGGCTTCGATGAAGTCGTAGCTCTTTTGGTCGGCCCGTGCCGATTGCAACGAAAAATAATCCGCCAGCGTTAGCCCCAATCCGCCGAGGGCGCCAACGGTTAAGAACGAACGACGACTGAGAGCATTACCTCGGCAAAACATGGGGAACTCTCCTGGGAGTCTGGGGTGGGCTAAAGACCAATGGGGGAGACGAAGCAAACTTCGTCCGATGGCAGTATTTAAATAAACGCAGCACGCCAGGTGCTTGTGGCAGGTGTCTGGGGGGGGGAAGGGGGTTCCCACGTCTTGTGGGGAGAGATGCGGCAGGCATTTTCCTCAACCTGTCCGCAATTGCTGCGTTAGCATAACCATTGCGGGAGAAGATGTCAAAGTTTACGCATCAAATTATTGCGATACGTACTTTTTTGTAACCTAAGCTCCAGGCACCCAGTTCACCCGGCCCAAGAAAAGAAAAACGCCCGCAAACGCCAACCCTGTTGCGGCAGGGGGCGCTGCGGGCGCAGGGAGCAAATTGAGCTCGTGCGCGCCGTGATTAAGGCGCTTCAGCGGGTTTTGGCTGCTTGTGTGGCTCCAATTCCTCGCGCAGGACGAGGACGTCAGGCGGGGCTTCGATGCCCAGCCGCACCTTGTCGCCCGACACGCGGACGACGGTGACGACGATGGAATCTCCGAGCCGGATGCGCTCGCTCTCCTTGCGTGACAGCACCAGCATACTGCAAACCTCCATGTAGGTGTTCTCGTGATCAGTTGTGCAATTTTGTACAGACCGCCAGCCGCCCTGTCAATCGCACTCGCGCTCAGATCGGCTTCCATGCCGTTAAGCTGATGCTGCGTAATACCTTAGCGAATAATGTCGCCTTGGGTGGCAGGGTCGTTTTCGACGGACCGGACAAAAACTTGTCACGCCAATGCCATCGCAAGTTCTGGGGCCGTGGTGAGTTGCGTCTTCTGCTGCTTCTGACCGTCGGAGCCATAGAACAAAATCGTGTTGCGCTCGACTTCCCAAATTGCCGTCAGCTTGACGCTGCGCGGCCCATGCAAACAGAAAAAAATGCCACAAGGGTGGCCGTTGCGCACCAAAATCCGTTCCGTAAAATGAAAGGCTCCAGGCTCCAGTTCGTTATGATGGCAAATGGTTTCGTGAACGTATTGTCGTAAATCAGTTAGGTTGTCAACGGGCATACAAGAGACCGTCATTGGCGGAGATATCTCCTCAACGGGGCAAAAACTGGGGTGAAAGTCCGATAGAAGCTGGGAGCGGTGGGGAAACTCTCAGCGAAAGTAACTATCGGCAAAATGGGACAGATAGCTTTGCTGCGATACTTGCATAATGTGGCGAGAATATTCTGCCACAGGACGCGCAGCAGTGCTACAACCAAACCATTCTCGCCCGCGACGCAGGTTTTTCCAAGTCGCTGCTGGCGGAAACGACTCAAGAAGTCGGCGGTGCGGCCAGCTACTTCGCATATTCCGCGAAAGCTTCCGCGATCTTCGCCTGCTCCGCATCGCCGCGATGCAAGATCAAGCGATAACGCAGTTGCATGGTCTCCCCTTTGGCGAGCGTGAATTCGCCATACTTCTCAGCCTGGTCTTTACCAAAATCCTTGCCGCCGAACGGATTGGCCGCGAACAGCCCATAGGTTCGAACATGCCAGGTGGTGGGGAAACGAAAACTGCTGGGATGATTCAAGATCGCGATTCCGATCGTTTCGCCGTCGATGGGGCCGTGGTAGTCGACCCACGCCGCCGGCTTGCCCCACGCGGCGGCGTCGGTTTGCCCACGGTCATTGACGATCTGCCCCCCCTGCTTAGCGTCGACTTTCATCGTTCCGTACACGCGAACACCGAAGGCGCCTTCTTTGGTTTCGCCGAAAGTCACTGGTCCTTCCGTCGCTTTGACGACGACGTCGAAATCAATCCAGCGCCGGTCCTCCGTCCCGCCGATGCGAATGGTCCGCTCGTCCTCGCAAACCTTCTTGCCATCGGGGGCGACCCAATCGTTTTGCGTCACGATCGTGGCGACGTCGCCGCCTTCGGCTTTCACCAGTTTGGTTTGTTCAATCGTGCCGTTCTTGCCGGATTCAGACCAGAAGTCGATGCCGTTGACGTTGCCATGCGTGAACCAGAGCGAGCGCTGATGGATGTGGTCGTTCTTCTCGAAGTCGAGTTTCTCGCGCAACGGCCAGCCGCGGGTGACCTCTTTACCGTCGGGGCCGATGACCGGCCACAGTATCGGCTTCGCTCCCGATTTGGTGAGATACCGCGTGACCAACTTGCCGTCTTGCTTGACGGTCAGCCCATCGGCTTGTTTTTCGACGGTGAACTCGCCGGCCATGAGCACAGGGGCGACGACGAGACAAAGAACCGGCAGCAGACAGCGGCAGAACATGAGAGTGGGCTCCTCTGGCAAGGCGAAAGACGGGGACTCGCCCGCGGTGAGGGTGCGAGCGGCGGGGTCTTTAGCTTAGCTTGGCCAGAGGCGCGATGCTACCTGCAAGGCGCTACTTCCTGGCGACCTTTTCGACCTCGCTGTACTTCTCGAAGGAGACCATTTCAAACTTGCCGATCTGTTGCGAGACGGTTTCGATCCGCTTGTGATCGTTCGTCGAAAGTGTCCAGTTCACCAGGTGGCGGCTCTTCATCTCCAGCTTGCGACTGCTCCCCAGGCGGCCGGGAACGACAATCTTCAGATCGACCTCAAACGGCACGAGTCCGTGCTCGGCCAATGCCCGATTGACCTCCAATCGAGCAAATGGCGGCAAGTTGCCGGGACGGCAGGCGTTCAGTCGCGCAGACCAATCGGCCAGTTCTTGATAACGCTGCGCGGCGCTGTCTTGTTCCGCGACTTTGCCTTGCACGCGATACGTCATCCGTTCGCTGCTCATGGTCAGAACGTTTTCAACCTCGTCGAACTTAGGCGTGAATTTGGGGTTCGCGGCGAAGTAGAATACGGGGTTGTCGGACGTGGTCTCGAGCTTGAGCGACGTCGTCAACCGCACGAGTTGCTCATGCGTGAGCACCGTCTTCATCGCCCGCTGGCTGTCAAGCAAGATCACGCGCCCAGCGTTCATGTCAAAGATCGTCACTTCCTTCATCTCCCCGCTGAGGATGAAGTCGTAGACGAGCCCATCGGTGAAGAGCGTCAGCGTTTTGCAGAACGGTTCTTTCTCCTCCGCGCGAAAAACGTCTGTTTCCATGCGGAAGTTTTGACCCAGCGCACGGGAGGCACAGAACGTGGACAGCGTGCCAGCTAAGGCCAGTGTCCAGCAGAGGAGCGTGGCGGCGCGAAGCGAAATCGACATGGCGACATCCTTGCCTGTGAATCGGCGCGTAAGTACCCGAGGAGCGCCCAGACATTAGCGGCCTGCCGGGACGGCGTCCAGAGCGATTTTATGGCAGGCGTGAAAATGCGAAAATCGGTAATGTGTTCATCGCTCGCCGCTTATACTTGGCCGGTCCACGAAAAAAACGGCCGAGAGGATAACTCCCGGCCGTTCCTTGGACTTAACGATAGGATTGTGGCTCATTCCACCTGGGCTCAGTCACGCTGAACTCAGTCTAGCTTGACCAGCGAGCCGTCTTCAGCATCAGGGGTGCTGAAGTAATCGGTCACGCGCTGGGTGATATCCGTCGAATCGACTTCTTCATCAAGCTTGATCTCGCCTTGCGACTGCGCTTCGGCGCCGACCATCTTCTCAGCGACGCTGATCCGCGAGCCGATGTCGTCGATCAGCTCCTTGGTGCGGGCGAGTTGGCTGTCGTCCACGTTGACGTGGCTGCACGTCTGGGCGACTTCCACCAGCTTCATCCGGGCTTCCAGGTTCTCCACATCGACTTCCAACTGGCGACGCGCGGCGAGCATGGCTTCATACTTTTCGCGGGCGGCGCTCAGTCCCTTCAGGCGGGCTTCGCAGATTTGACGCAGTTTGTCAGCCGTCTCGTTGGCGGTTTGGAACCGCGCGAAGCGATGTTCCAGGTCGGTCTTGACCTGCTTCTCACTGTACGACTTGCCGGCGTACACAAACGAACTGCCGCCATGCTTCAGATCGTCGTTGAGCCGCTTGATGCTGCTCTCGGCTTTGGCCAATTCCCGCTCGTTCTTCTCGATCTGCGATTGCAGTCTGTCCACGGCGACCTCTTCGCGAGCGATCACGCGAGCGCTCTCCGCAATCGGCCCATCCAAATCCTTGATCATTTGACGCGCCCGATCGATCTGGAACGTGATCGGCACGCTGTCGTGCACTTTTTGGTGCACCTTGTGCCAGCCGGTCGCTACGTAGCTAAACGCATCCCGGCCGAAAAACAATCCGAGCAACAGGACGGCGCCTGCGCCCAATACCACCGCTTTTTTCAACATCTCTCCAGCCCTCCAATTCTCGATGAGCCGCGGCTCACACTGGGCCAATCTGGGCGTCATCGCACTCAACTCAAACGATTGGAAATAGTCCGCTATTTCGCTCGCAACAGTCCTTCACCACCGGCTTCCGGCCACTGCCAGACTGGCTGGCACGTCATCCGTTGCGCTTTGTCACTGGGAGAAATTCGCCCTGTGTGGCCGTTTATTGGAGCGGGTCGGGAAAAATTCTTCTAATCCGAAATAACCTTCCGTGCTTCTCAGGCCGATAAAATGGCTAAGACAGGCAGTACTTGACGGCCTGATTGCGTGGCCAGCAAGCGTTTTGCCTGTTTTGACGTTCATTTTGAAACCACCGTGTCTCGAAAATGATACGCGAGAGATCAATTCAAGCACGGACGCCCCGCAGGGCCGAATCGTGCGACAATCCGCAAATGGTTGTTTTTTCAGTAGTTGCAGCAAATACTTCTTGCGGAGGCAGCCATTGGTACGGGGCTTGCATCTAATGCTATGACAGCAGCCAAATGCAGATTTGGCAGAGTCTTCCGCTGGTGAGGAATGTGACGATGATACTCCCTGTGACCCGCAATTCGGTGTGTGCGCTCGCTGACCTGCCGAGGTCAAGCGGGCAAATTCCGACGGCCCAGGAACAGCTTGAGGTAGTCCGCGTGGCGGACTTTGCCGCCTGGCTGGACGATCACCTGAGCGACCTGGAATGGCGCCACCGGGACGATTGGACCCGAGAATCGACGCTAGACGCCATTTTTAGTGGCACGAAGCGCCGTCGAATGTTGTCTGAATAATCACGCAAAAACAAACAGCGTGTTGCAAAATACTCCAGTGTCATCGTTGAGGCAGGTTTCGCAAGAAGCCTGCCTCGCGGTGTTTAGGGCGGCAAGGTAATTCGGGACACTGCCATCCTGCCAAACTGCGGTTGTGCGGTATAATCGCCCCCATGAGCCACGAACAACCGCTAAATCCCGAGGTGCGCGTCCGTCAGGCCACGCCGCGCGATATTTCCACCCTCGTCGAATTGAACCGCACGGCGTACCCCACGTTGGCGGAAGACAATATCATCTGGGCCAGATCCCATTTGGAAGCGCACCAGCGAATCTTTCCCCAAGGGCAACTGGTTGCCGAACTCGATGGCCGGATTGTGGGGGCAATTGCGACGCTCATTGTGGATATGGGCCCGAACCCAATTCGCGACCATACTTGGGCCGGCGTTACCGACAGCGGCTACTTCACCAACCACAATCCGCAAGGGGATACGCTCTACGGGGCGGACATTTACGTCCATCCTGAAACGCGCGGCAAAGGGGTCGGCGCGGCCCTCTACGAAGCGCGGCGCGAACTCTGCCGCAAGCTGAACTTGCGGCGCATCTTGCTGGGGGGGCGATTATGGAATTATTTCGAGCATGCCGCCGAGATGTCGCCCCACGAGTATGCCGCCCGCGTCGCCGCCGGGGAGCTGCGCGACCTGGTATTGAGCTTTCAGCTTCATCAGGGATTTTCCTTGCGTGGCGTCATGCCGCACTATCTCAAGGACAGCCACAGTCGCAACTACGCGAGTTGCCTGGAGTGGTTTAATCCCGAATACCGCCCACCCAAACGCAAAGTTCGCAAGGTCCGCGTCGCCTGCGTGCAGTACCAAATGCGGAAGGTGGAGACGTTCGACGAGTTCGCGAGCAATATGAAGTACTTCGTCGATATCGCGGCGGACTACGATAGCGACTTCGTCCTCTTTCCCGAACTGTTCACCATTCAATTGCTGTCGTCGGTCGACGCACTCAGCCCACAAGAAGGCATTCGCAAGGTCGCCGAGTTTTTCGACGAATTTGTGGAATTGGCGTCCGGCCTGGCGATGAAGCACAACATCACGATCATCGCCGGGAGCACGCCGCAGATTCGGGGCGAGAAGATTTTCAACGTCGCGCCGGTTTGCCTGCCCAACGGGTCCGTCGTGCTGCAGCCCAAACTGCACGTCACGCCCAACGAGCGGCGGTGGTGGGGGATTAGCGGCGGCAGTCGGCTGGAAGTGATCGATACGCCTGCGGCGCGGATCGGCGTGCAGATTTGTTACGACGTTGAATTCCCCGAAGCGACCCGCCACCTGGCTGATGCCGGCGCGGAAATCGTCTTTGTTCCCTTTTGCACCGACAATCGGCAAGGCTACTTGCGGGTGCGGTACTGTGCGCAAGCCCGCTGCATCGAGAATCAGATCTATGTGGCTTTGGCAGGCAATGTTGGCAACCTGCCCGACGTGGAAAACATGGACGTGAACTACGGCCAGGCCGCCGTGCTCACACCATCCGATTTCGCCTTCGCGCGGGATGGGATTCAGGCGGAGGCCGATTCCAATGAAGAGACGCTGCTCATTTGCGATCTCGACCTGGACGACCTGACCGAAGCCGTCCACGGGGGAACGGTCATGCCCCGGCACGATCGCCGCGGCGACCTGTTCCGACTCACCGTACACACCGAGACCGACCCCGCCGACGACACCGATCAGCCGCTAGGGGATACGACGAAGGACAATGTCGACGGGGAATAATGTCGCGCGTTGTTCAAAACTCCGCGTTCCCCGGTGTTCTGGGAAACGGGATCACGTCGCGGATGTTGGCCATGCCGGTGATGAATTGCACGACGCGCTCCAGGCCCAGACCGAAGCCGCTGTGGGGGACGGTTCCGTATTTGCGCAGTTCCAAATACCACCAATAATCGGCCGGGTTGAGATGCTGCTCGATCATCCGCTCGGTCAGCACGTCTAAACGCTCTTCGCGCTGGCTGCCGCCGATGATCTCACCCACCTTGGGCACGAGCACATCCATCGCCCGCACCGTGCGGCCGTCATCGTTGACGCGCATGTAAAACGGCTTGATCGCGCGGGGGTAGTCGTAGAGGATCACCGGGCCTTTGAACTTCTGCTCGGTCAAGTACCGCTCGTGCTCCGATTGCAGATCGATGCCCCACTTCACCGGGTATTCAAACTTTTCGCCGCAACTCTCCAAGATCTCAATCGCTTCCGTGTACGGCAGACGAACGAAGTCGCTGGCCATGATTTGACTAAGCGTGGCGATCGTGGTGCTGTCGATGTGCTCGTCGAAAAACTGCATGTCCTCGAGGCAATCTTCCATCACGTCGCTGAAGATCCGCTTGAGGAACCGTTCCGCTAAGGTCATGTTGTCGAACAGGTCATAGAACGCCATCTCCGGCTCGACCATCCAGAACTCGGCCAGGTGGCGCGAGGTGTTGGAGTTCTCGGCGCGAAACGTGGGGCCAAACGTATAAATCTTCCCCATCGCGCAGGCAAAGATTTCGCCTTCGAGTTGGCCGCTGACCGTGAGGTAGGTCGGTTTCCCGAAGAAGTCGAGCGCGTAATCGACGTGGCCATCTTTCTTGGGCAGGTTTTGGGGGTCGAGCGTCGAGACGCGGAACATTTGCCCGGCCCCTTCGCAATCGCTGGCGGTGATGATCGGCGTGTGGATGTTGAGGAAGCCTTCTTCCTGAAAGAAGTTGTGGATGGATCGCGTGACGCAATTGCGAACCCGTGTAACCGCGCCAAACGTGTTGGTGCGTGGGCGCAAATGCGCCCATTCACGCAGCTTCTCGAACGTGTGCCGCTTCTTTTGCAGCGGATACTCTTCGGCATCGGCCCAGCCGTGAACTTGCACCGCACTGGCCAACAGTTCCGTCGCCTGGCCTTTGCCGCCGGACTCTTTCAACTCCCCTTCGATGGTGACGCTGCAACCGGAGCCGAGGCGTTTGACTTCGCTCTCGTAATTGGAAAGTTCCGCAGGGGCGATGACTTGCAGGTTGCCGAGCGAGCTGCCGTCGTTGATTTCGAGAAAGCTGAAGCCGGCCTTGGAATCACGCCGTGTGCGGACCCACCCTTGAATGCAGGCGTGTTTGCCAACGGCCGCAGCGTCGCGAGCCGCTTTAATCGAGATGCGATCCATCTGAGTATCCTTCGTGTCCTGGTGTGCGTACGAGGTTTTCGCATTGTCGCAAGTCGCGCGGCGCGGGTCGAGACCACCTGTGAGGGAGCAAATTTTGAATTTCTCGCGTCGCACTCTACAATGCTCCCTTCCCGCCGCGACATCTATATCTTCAGGTTCTCCACGCCTATGTCCAGCAATTCGCCGACGCTGCTTGCTCCCGACAACGAACGCGCCGGCCGGGGCGCTTATCTCGCACTTGCGGCGGCGCTGATGGGATGGATGTTCGATGGGTTCGAGATGGGGGTGTTCTCGCTGGTCGGCCGCGCGGCGGTGCAGGACTTGCTGCGAACTACGGACGAAGCGATTGTCGGCCTGTGGTTTAACGTGGTGA
This sequence comes from Planctomycetota bacterium, assembly GCA_963205385.1. GTDB lineage: Bacteria > Planctomycetota > Planctomycetia > Pirellulales > Pirellulaceae > JAEZGD01. Next base: position 28,627 of record CAUJKE010000094.1, read on the forward strand.
TTGCCTGCTTCTTGGTGGGGGCGGCGACCGGCGGCGTGGTGTTTGGCTGGCTGGGGGATCGCATCGGCCGCGTGCGGGCGATGACGCTGAGCGTGCTGACGTATGCGCTCTTCACCGGACTCTGCGGCCTAGTAGGCGATGTGAGCATCGGCGGCTGGACGTTTTCCGGCGCGGTGCAACTCGGTTTGCTCCGCTTTATCGCGTCGATTGGCATGGGGGGCGAATGGTCGCTCGGCGTGGCGCTGGTCATGGAAGTCTGGCCGAATCGCTCGCGGGCGCTGATGGCCGGTTTGATTGGGGCCGCGGCGAACGTGGGTTATTTGCTCGTCGGCGTGGTTGGCAAGGGGCTCAACGCGCGAATCGGTCAACTCCACGAGTGGCTGCTCACTACGAGCCTGAGCGATTCCTTAGTGCATCAACTCACGTCGCACGATGGTTGGCGAATTATCATGCTGATCGGCGCGCTGCCGGCGCTGCTCACGTTCTTGATTCGCATGTTTGTCCCGGAATCGGAGAAGTGGGAGCACGAACAGCAACAGGGGCGAACGTCGCATTGGCAGTCGTATGATTTGCTCGGCGTGTTGATTGGAGCGCTCGGGCCGTTTTTGATTGTCTACGTCTGGGCGTTCGCCGCCACCGGGTCGCTCGAACATACCACGACACTGCGCATTATCGCGACCCTCCTGGGACTTGTGATCGCCACCTGCGGCTACACGTATCCGGTCATTCGCTATTTGCAACGCTTGCAAGCGAGCAGCACTGAGAAACTCGCGGCAAACGCGTGGCGGCCGACGCTGCGGCGGATGCTGTTGGGGGCCGGACTGAGCGGGGTCGCGCTGTTAGGCACCTGGGGCTCAATCCAGCAGGCCCCGTCATATGCGGCGCGGCTGAGCGAAGAACAGTTCGCGCACGATTCGGCCAGTAAGCTTGCGGCGCTCTTGCCGCTGAGCGATCGGGAACTCGCAACCGAGAAGCTCGCGCAACGTCTGTTCAAGGGGGACCGTCGCAAACAGTTGGCGGCAGATTTGGAGTCGCATGACGCTGCGACGATTCAGAATGCGATCGACAACACCTTGATGGGAGAAGAAGCGGCATTGACGCCAGGGGAGTCGCGCGCGATCAAGGCGGCGCTTGAAGATGCGGCGACGCGCCAGGAAATCGCGGCGGTGCTGGCGCAGGCGAGCGATGCGAAAGAAAACACGCAGATGTCGCTCGCGATCGGGGCGATCATCGGCACGATCGGGGCGGCGCTGATGGGCGACTGGCTCGGCCGCCGCAAAGCCTACTGTTTGCTCTGCCTCTTGTCGCTATTGGCGACCTGGTGGTTTTATATCGGCCACACGCAAATTAACGTCTCGTTCATGGTCGCGGCATTTCTGGCCGGCACTTTTTCGGCGTCCTTCTACGGCTGGTTGCCGCTCTACTTGCCGGAACTATTTCGCACCAACGTGCGCGCGACCGGGCAAGGATTTAGCTTCAACTTCGGCCGCGTCCTGGCCGCCATTGGCGCGTTGCAAACCGGCACGATGATGGGCCTGTTTACCGAAAACGTACACCTCGGCCCCGTGACCATTCTCAGCGGCCATCCCGCGGCCTGTTCGATGATCAGCCTGGTGTATGTGGTGGGGATGGTGATGATTTGGGCAGCGCCGGAGACGAAGGAGTTGCCGGAGTAGGGGAAGACAAATTCGATATTCGATATTTCCGCCCCAGGGCGGCTCACCATCTCCAGGTCACGCCACAGTTCAGCCCTTGCAGGAGATAGTCGCTGTCGGAGAACGTGAACGCGGGACGAGCGGGACCGACGAGCGGACCGCCGACTTGCGAGGTGTTCACGGTCGAGTCGAGGGCGTCGCCGGGGCGCGCCACGCCGCTGAAGTAAATCAGGTGATAGCCCAGGCTAAAGTCAATGCAATCCGTCAGATGCCAGCCGAGGTTGATGCCTAACTCAGGGACGGCCACGAATTCGCTGCGGTTGTAGGTGCCGATGTTGGTCGCCTGTGTGAACAGGCCGCTATTGGTCGCAAACTGCGTCGCGCCCACGGTGGAGAGGCTGTGGCCGCTGATCGTCACGGTCTCATCCATGTTGCCGAGGCCAACTTTGCCTAGCACATCGATGTAGTAGCAGCCGCGATCGATGTTGGCCAAAAAGCCGAGTTCAAAACCGTGGAATTCGTTCTGCGTGCTGAAGCTGTCGGTGATGCTGTTGGTCGCCCCCAGATTGTCCGAAACGGTGCTGTTGAGCGTGAGTCCTTCGTTGATGCGGCCATTTTGGTAGCCAGCCAAGAGATCGATCCGGCCCCAACTCGTGCAACACCAGCGCGAGCGGAGATACAAATCGCCGCCAAAGACTTCCGAATCAGCGACGAAGTTCAGATTGCCGCTGAACGCCCCAGGGAAACCGATCAAGCGCGCGTCTTGCGTTCCGTTCGCGCCATCGGTGAAGGGAATCGCGAGGATCGGTGAACCGGGAGATGAAGCGGTGTAGCTCGATTCGGCGTTCCCCAGCCAATAGTAGCTGCCTTCGAGCGCCCAGCACTCATTGCGGTCGAGCCACCATCCGGCGGAGATGCGTCCGCCGGGACGGACTGGATATTCTTCGCGGTCGCCACCCCATAGCACCGAGGTTCCCGGTTGACCAAGCTCGCCGGCTACTGCTTGCGGAGTACCATCCGGCGCGGTGGTCACGAGCGCGGGAAGATCCATCCCGGTGCGCCACCAGAGGATGTATTCCGCTTTGATCCAACATGGGCCTTGGAGGCACGGCGCGCAGTAACCATCTTCGCAAGCCAGGCCATTGCGCGGATCGTACTCGTGCGCAAACGAAGGATACTCGCTCGCCTGCAGCGGCAGGCCGGGATCCGTCATCGCTCGAGACATCGGCGGAAGATCCGCGGAGGGGACCGGCGTCGCCGGCGCAGGGCGCGGTACGGCGCCGGGGGCGGAGTTGGCTTCGTGCCGCAAGACGGAAGGAGCTTCGCCGAGGGGCTCCTCAAATGCTTCCTCTTGATAGGCCGCATGCGCAATTGTCGCGCGAGGACGAGCCGGCGGTTGCCGCAGCGGATTGACAGGCTTCGGCGCGGCCCAAGCCGTGGAAGCGCACAACACGAGCGCGAATAGTTTGGAACCGAGTAGAAATCGAACCTTCATGACGAGCGTCCGCGTTGGCGTTCGGGCCCCCCCGCATCACCTGCGCAACCGACACTGAAGGAACCTCCAGGTGTCGTGTCTTTATTTTCGGCACGATGGATCGTTCCGCTTAGGTAAACTTTGACGATTACGAAGATTTTGATGCACCTTGGATAAATTGCACCTGTGGAGGGTATCACCCGCTTCACCAGACCGCGTAGCCCGTGCCAAAACAGAGTCCTAATACTCGCCGAAGGCGGGAAAGGAACATGAACGGCCCTGAAAGCTGGCGCTTTTGCCCGCGCACGCGATCGCGAATCCCCACCAATGACGGCCAATATTAGCGCCTCTGCGCAATCCCTGCTACTTTCCCCTCGCCCCGATGGTGAACAAACCCCCGATAAATGCCCTCCTTAATTGCCCCCTCTAATGGATTGTTTGTTCGCTGTTCCGCGTTTGGACCGCGTGAGCGATTCCCCAGTGACGTTTGTGTTCATACTCCTCCGCGGAGTGGTCTTAAGCCCTTCTTGAGTGCAGGGTGCATGTCGCCGTTCAAAAAACTTGTTGTTTTGGGTAAGATTGCCCCAGCCACGTTGATGCCGGGCCGCATTGACGCCTGCTAAAATCAACAAACCTTTACGGCACACAGAATATTCCAAGCTATCTTGCACGCGCTGCGGATACGAATTCCGCTCTCCGTAATCCCCCCTCCACCGTGAGCCTGCCTCCATGCTTCGCATTACGAATGTCTTCGGTCTTGGTTTTGTGGTTTGTGTTTTCGTCACCCTGATCAACAGTGTCGGCTGCGGCGCGAAAGTAGTTCGCGTTGAGGATCGGATAATTGGCGCCTGGCAGGGGCGGTATCAAATCGATCAGGCGGCGGTCGAAAAGCGGATACAAGAGACCAAAGACATCTCCGAGCGGTTGATGCTCGAAGCGGCCGTGCAAACGATGGGTAACGCCGGGGCAACGTTCGATATCGACTTGAAGAAGGACGGGACGTTTCAATCGAAACTCGCGGTGGGTGAAACCGTAACGGAGTCGAGCGGCACGTGGCAGCTCAAGAATGTCGAAGGGCTTCAGGCGACGTTGGTGACGACAGAAAACGAGACTTCCCACGAACATCCGCTGACGCTCGACGCGGACTTTCTCACCGGCGCCGGCGGCTTCAGCACCCCAGCGCCGGGGCCCCTCGCCGCGCTGGGCGCGCTGAAATTCAAACGGCTCTAGGGTGCGGAGGCGTCTTCGTTTCGCCGCGGATCGCTTTGAAGCGCATCGGTTCTGGGACAGGCGCGCCGGCGGCTGGGTACAATAGGCTGGTGAGCACTCACGAACCCGCACCCTCCGCTGAGACCTGATGCCTCCTTCCCCCTTCAAAATCCCAGAAAACTTCGCCCCGCGCTTGGCAGTCATCGGCGGCGGCATTAGCGGGCTCGCAGCGGCACACCATTGCAAAGAACTCGCGCCGCACGCCTCGCTCTCGTTGTTGGAGGCAAGCGACCGCCTCGGGGGCGTGCTAGGAACCACCGCGCGTGATGGCTTCTTAATTGAACGCAGCGCCGACATGTTCACCACCCGCGAGCCGTGGGCGCTTGAACTGTGTCAACGGCTAGGCATCGCGGAGGACCTGCTGCCGACCAATGACGCCTTGCGGCGGGCCTTTGTCCTGCATCGGGGGGAGCTGCTCCCGGTGCCGGAAGGCTTCACGCTGATGAGCCCCACGAAAATTGGGGCGATCCTCCAGACGCCGCTACTTTCCTGGCGTGGCAAACTGCGCCTGGCCAGTGAGTATCTCCGCCGTCCCAAGCGCGACAACGCCGACGAAAGCCTGGAGTCGTTCGTTGTGCGGCGGTTTGGGCGGGAAGCCTTTGAGCGTTTGATTCAACCGCTGGTCGGCGGCATTTATACGGCCGATCCCGCCAAGCTCAGTTTGCTGGCGACGATGCCACAGTTTCTGCGGATGGAGCGCGAGCATGGGAGCGTGATTCGCGGCACGCTGCGGCAAAATCGCGCGGCGAAGAACAAGGAGACAGCCAGCGGCGCGCGGTACGGGCAATTTGTGGCCCCGCGCGGCGGCATGCAAATGCTGGTCGATGCCTTGGCCGCGTCGCTGCCAGAGGACTGTGTGCGCTTGCGCGCCCCGGTCGAGCGACTCGCGCCGCAGATGGATGGTTCGTGGCTCGTGCAAGTCTCGGGACAGCCGACGGAGGCTTATGACGGGGTCGTGCTGGCCGTGAAATCGCCGCTCGCTGCGCGGCTGTTGATGGCGACCAGCCCCGCGCTGGCCAGCGACTTGGCGCACATCGAATATGCAGGCGCGGCGCTCGTGATCCTCGGCGTCCGCAAGGCTCACATCGCACGCCCCATCGACGGATTCGGCTTCGTTGTTCCGGCCATCGAACAGCGGCGCATTCTGGCGGCGAGTTTCGCCAGCAACAAGTTCCCAGGACGAGCGCCCGAAGATGGCGCGCTGCTCCGCGTATTTGTCGGCGGTGCGTTGCAACCGGAGCTACTGCAACACTCCGACGACGAACTTCGCACGCTCGTTTGTGAGGAACTGGCCGATTTGATCGGTCTGGCCGGCGCACCGATGTTTTGCGAAGTGGTCCGCTGGCCAGACGCCATGCCGCAATATCACGTGGGGCATTTGCAAATCGTCGCGGCCATTGACCAGCGGGCGAGCCACTTGCCGAACTTCGCCCTCGCCGGCCACGCTTATCGCGGCGTCGGCATTCCGTTCTGCGTGCGCAGCGGCGAGCAAGCCGCGCGGCACGTGTTGGAGCAACTGGCCGCGCGCGTCGCCGATACGGTCGGTTAGCCGTGTTGTTGCGCGGCGAACTGGAGCGACTGCAAATACGGAATGGGTGCGTTGCCGAGCGCGTTGAGCACTGTGCCGCCGGCGGTGAAGCAGTGCGTCACCCAATCCGGCTGGCCATAAATCTCGAGCGCCTTCCCCCCTTCGCCGCCGCCGACGAAGACTTGAATCCCGGCGTCCTTCATCCGCTTGAGTTGGCCGATGAACTCACGCGTGCCGTTCTCGTAACGAGGATCCTCAAACATGCCGAACACGCCGTTATGGAAAGCGACGACCGGCTCGGAAGACTGCTTCGCCGCTGCAATGAACTCGCCGACTTTCTCCTTGAAAAGGGCGATGGTTTGCGGGCCGATATCGAACTGCTGATCGCCTGGTTCGAGAACGGTCTTCACGGTTTCGTCAGCCAAGACAAAATCGACCGGAAGGACGAATTCGATGCCGTTCTTTTCGCCTAACGCGAGCATCTGCCTGGCTTGCTTGATGCGAGCCGGCGGGATGTAGTACGGCTTATCGGCATGGGCCGGGTCTTCCGTCACGCCGAGATTGAAATCTCCGCCTGCGAGTTGCGCGGCAGCTTTCTTGAGCGCCATCGCAATCGAGCCGGCGCTGAAGACGTGCTTGATATGCCCCCGCTCGATCATCGCTTCCAAATCATCGAGCTTGTCGATCTTGATGCCGCTGAAGACCACCAACTTCGCCTTGACGCATTGTTGCATCGGCCCCGCGAATTCGCTGGCGATGTACTTGCCGAGCGCCGCCTTGTCCATCGCGAGCGGGACAATCGTGCTGGAAGCGTCGAGGCTTCCCGCGGAGAGCGCTTCGTTGACGTAATACTTCGCGACCTTAGTCGCCAGTTCATTGGCCAGTTTGGTGAGATTGGGAACCAGCTTCGGCAGGTCCGCCTCTTTCGCCTTCCAGAGCACCCGCTCGATGTCGTACTTGCGGGTATTTTCGAGTACCAGGACGCTCCCCGGCGCGGCGCTGTTGATCGTCTCGGCCACTTGGGGTGAGACCGTCATCGTGGCTTCGTCGAGCCAATCGGTAAGTAACGGCACGTTGGTTCCCAGCAACTCGCCCAGCCGCTTGGCGACTTTGGCCAGCGACTCCTCCGGCTTGCGACCGCGATGGCCGAAGATGATCTGCTTCCAACCGCGACTCTGACCGAACTTGAGCGTCTCGAGCATCGAGCGGAGACGGACATCCCCTTCGCCAATCTTCTCGCCTGGCTTGGCGTCGACATCGCCGCGAATCAACACGGCCGTGCCGCTGGGGAGATTCGCCAAGTCGTCCAGCGCGGGGATCGCGGCGAGGTACGCATCCAGCGGCGGCTTCTTTCCGACGGCGTCCACGCCGAGCAGTTGGCGGCAGAGCGTGTTGACGGTGGATTCGGTGACAGGCATGTGAGGCTCTCCCGTTAGCGGCGCGCAGCGGTCAGGTAGTTTTGCAGGTTGGATCAATCCCAGCAGCTTAGCAAATGCCCAGCGAGCGAAAAGGCGGGCAAACCCGCGCCGAGCAAGGCGACCGACGAGAAGCCGCCAAATTCTCGATTTAGCACTTCTGCAGGTCATCCAGCGAGGGTTAGCAGGGCCAATTTTTGATCTCGCCTGGTCGCGTCAAGCGACGCTGACGGTAATTGATCGTCCCAGCTTTCGTGGCGTCTTCTGCGGCGTAACGTCGTCCGCATGTCCGCGAAACTGGGCTCGCGTTTCCACGAGTACGACGGTCGGTGAGGAAGTTGATCGCCGCGCTGCACCTTCCGAGAATTCCCTCGATTCGGTACAATCTCTGGAAGCGAAACCCGGTGCAGCGACATCGTTGGAGGTCGCCACAAACCATTACTCTCTAGCGAGTTGCGTCCCATGAGTGCGAGCCAAACCACGTTCAATTCTTTCGGCGCCCGCGACACGTTCGAATCGGGTCAGGGCAAGGTCGGGATTTACCGCCTGGCGAAACTGGAAGAACTTGGCCTGGGGGGCGTGTCGAGCTTGCCGTTTTCGATTCGCATCTTGCTCGAAGCGGTGCTGCGAAATTGCGATGGTTACGCGGTAACTGTCGATGACGTTCGCAACCTGGCCGCCTGGCACGCGCCCAAGCCTGCGGAGTTGGAAATCCCGTATCATCCGGCCCGCGTCGTGCTGCAAGACTTCACCGGCGTCCCCTGCGTGGTCGATTTGGCGGCAATGCGTTCGGCCATGCAACGACTCGGGGGGGATCCCAAGAAGATCAATCCCCTCATTCCGGTTGACCTCGTCATCGACCACTCCGTGCAAGTCGATGCGTTCGGCACTTCGTCCGCGCTGGCCCAAAATGTGGAACTGGAATTTCAGCGCAACAGCGAACGCTATGAATTCCTCCGCTGGGGACAGCGCTCGTTCAGCAACTTTCGTTGCGTGCCGCCGAATGTCGGCATCGTGCATCAAGTGAATCTGGAGTACCTGGCCAAAGGCGTGTTCTTGCGCGACGATCAACAAGGTCCGGTCGCACTGCCGGATTCACTGGTGGGGACCGATAGCCACACGACGATGATCAATGGCCTGGGCGTCGTGGGCTGGGGCGTCGGGGGGATTGAAGCGGAAGCGGTCATGCTTGGGCAACCGCTCTTCATGCTCATGCCGGAAGTGGTCGGCTTCGAATTCAGCGGCGAACTCGGGCCGGCGGTCACGGCGACCGACCTCGTCCTCACGGTGACGCAACTCCTCCGCAAGGCAGGCGTCGTGGGCAAGTTCGTCGAGTTCTTCGGCCCCGGCGTCAGCAAGATGTCGCTGCCTGATCGCGCCACCATCGCCAACATGGCCCCGGAATATGGCGCGACGATGGGCTACTTCCCTGTGGACGACGAATCGCTCAACTACTACCGCCGCACCGGTCGCACCGACGCCGAAGTGCAACTCATTGAACGCTACTTCAAGGAGCAAGGCCTTTTCCGTCGCGACGATCAAGCCGCGCTGAACTACACCACGCTGTTGAAGCTGGATTTGAGCACCGTCGAACCATCCCTCGCCGGCCCCAAACGCCCGCAGGATCGCGTGCCGCTCTCTGGGGTGAAATCGCAGTTCCGCTCGTCGCTATCGGCGCCGATCGCCGAACGGGGCTTCGCACTCGACGACGCGGCGATCCAGACCACTGCCACCGTGCAAAACAACGGCAGTTCGACCGAGATCACCCACGGCGCCGTCGTCATCGCCGCCATTACGAGTTGCACGAATACCAGCAACCCCTCGGTCATGATCGCCGCCGGGCTGTTGGCGAAAAAGGCCAACGAACGCGGCTTGAAGGTGAAGCCGTACGTCAAGACGAGCCTCGCCCCTGGCTCGCGCGTCGTCACCGACTATTTCGAGCGGGCTGGTCTCACGGAACATCTCGACGCGCTGGGTTTTCAA
>CAUJKE010000095.1 GCA_963205385.1 Planctomycetota bacterium
GGTCGAAGCGATGGACCTGGCAGTAGGCAAGGTGCTCGACGCGCTCGAACGGTTGAAACTCGCCGACAACACCGTGGTCGTCTTCACTTCCGACAACGGCGGCTTGTCCACTTCCGAAGGGCATCCCACATCGAACCTGCCCTATCGCGGCGGCAAAGGCTGGATGTATGAGGGGGGAATTCGCGAACCGTGGATCATCCGCGCTCCCGGCATCACGAAAGCTGGCAGCACGTGCGACACACCGATCATCAGCACAGACTTGTTCCCCACGCTGCTTGATTTCGTAGCTGCAAAGGGCCCCGCGGATCGACCGCTCGACGGCGTCAGCATCTTGCCGCTCCTCCAAGGCAAAAGCATCCCCGCCCGGCCGTTGTTTTGGCATTACCCGCACTATGGCAATCAAGGCGGCGCGCCTTCTGGCGCTGTTCGCGAAGGAGATTGGAAGCTGATCGAGTGGTACGAAGACGGTTCCCACGAATTGTTCAACGTGCGTGAAGACATTGGAGAAGAGCATAACCTCGCCGTGGAGCATCCGGAGAAAGTGCAAGAGCTCGCCGCAAAGCTCGCGGCCTGGAGAAAGGAAACGGGAGCACTAATGCCAACTCCCAATAATCGCCTCAAGAACGACTCGAACAAGAAGCAACGGTAAGCGGCCAAGATGCCAGACCCCAAAGGTTCTCGACTGTATGTGAATCTCAGTTCGTCGCAGACGCGGCGGCGACTGAAGGGGTTCGGCCACGGCGTGCGCAAAGTGCAAAGCGCCGGACGCAACCGGGCGGTGGTGATTCACACGGCGACGGAACAACACCTGGTGGAACTTCAGGCGAAGTTCGCCGACGTAGGCTTTGCTGCGGTCGCGGACGATTTAAGTGAGCCGATTGAGAACCTCCGCAATCTGGGTCCGGCGAGCGCCGCATGGCTCCGCGAAGTCGGCATTCTGACGATTGCGGACCTCGCACGCGTCGGGGCCGTCGTCGCTTACCAGCGCGTCCGGTCCCAATTCCCGCAAGCGAGCTTGAATTTGCTCTGGGCCTTAGCCGCAGGCGTTGCGGATCGGGATTGGCAAGAGTTGACTGATTCTGAGAAAGCAACGCTTCGCCGTGAGTTAGACGACTGGCGCGGTGCATGATGCCAACCCCGGCCGCCTCAGCGCCCGCTATCGCACACCGGTGCGCGCTTTTAGTGATCCGCCCGCTGTGACCGCCGTACCGCAATTCAATTGCTTGTCTGCTGGGCGGTCGCTAAACTGAAGTCAGGGTAAGGCGAACCATTTATTAAGGCGGGATGCCTTGGAATAGAGCTATGTTGCGTGAGGCGGTTTTTGATGCCAGCTTAGACTATTTTCTGAGCCCCTTGCGGGATTTTCTCGCCGATGATTCCGTCACCGAAATTATGGTGAACGGTCATGAGCAGGTCTTCGTCGAACGAGGCGGGCAACTGGAGCAAACGACCGCCCGCTTCGAGAGCGCGGATGCCCTGTACTCGGCCGTGCAAAACATCGCGCAGTGGGTGGGACGCGAAATTAGCGCGCAGCGCCCCGTGCTCGACGCGCGGCTCCCCAACGGCTCGCGCGTGCACGCCATTGCGCCTCCGGCCGCCAAGACCGGGCTATACCTCACGATTCGGAAGTTCTCGCGCGATCTGCTGACGCTTGACGACCTCTTGCGCTATCAAAGCATCTCGCCCATCGCCAAGGAGTTCTTGGAGATCTGTGTGCGATTGCGCAAGAACACGCTCATCTCCGGCGGCACCGGCACCGGCAAAACCTCGCTCCTGAACGCGCTCTCGGCGGCGATTCCGCGGGAGGAACGGGTGGTGGTGATCGAAGATACGTCCGAGTTGAAATTGCGTCAGCCTCATTGTCTGTACCTGGAAGCGCAAAGCCCGGACCCGCACGGACGAGGCGGCGTCACGGTGCGGCAGTTGTTCGTCTCTTCGCTGCGGATGCGTCCCGATCGGATCATCGTAGGCGAAGTCCGTGCCGGCGAAGCGCTCGACATGGTGCAGTCGATGATCAGCGGTCACGCTGGGAGTATGTCCACCGTGCACGCGAGCAACCCGCGGGATGCAGTCGTGCGGCTTGAGACGCTGGCGCTCATGTCGGATATCGAGATTCCGCAACTCATTGCTCGCGCCCAGGTCGCTTCGGCCATTCATCTCATTGTGCAAATCTCCCGGTTTACGGACGACGGCTCGCGGCGCATTACCCAAATCACCGAAGTGCTGGGACTCGACGAACACAATCAATACCAGGTGCAAGAGCTGTTTCGATTCAAGATGCGCGGGCGGGACGCAAGCGGACGCCGCCAAGGCGAACTAGAGCCGACCGGCGCGCTCCCCTCGTTCGCATCGGAACCGTATTTGCAAGGGATCGAGGACGCGATCATTCAGAGCGAGGCTCTATGGCGGGCATGACATTCCACACGATCAACACGTTGGCCCCCGGCAGAGCACGCCGCGGCGTGCGGCGCAACGCTCGTCGTGGTTCCGCCACGCTTGATTATGTGCTGGTGATGGGGATTGTGCTTCCCATGGTGGCGTTCGTGCTCTGGATCGCGCCTCGGATGATGCAGTCGGTTTACGAAATGTTCTGTATGTTCGTCGCTTCGCCTTGGATGTAGCCCCCCGGCGACCACGGAAACAAAGGTGTTTTATGTTTGCTCGAAATTCGCGACTCAGGAAGCTGCTCGGCCGGTTGCACCACGACCAGCGCGGCGGCGTGACGATTGAAACGGTGCTCATTATCGCGGCCATCGCGCTGCCGATCTTGATTTTCATTCTGAAGGTCGGCTGGCCGATGGCCCGGAATTTCTTCCTGCAAGGGATGAACGATTTGCAGAACGAAGCGAACAACGTGCCGAATTAGAGACCGCATGACTGCGACCCTTGTTCTGCTGGTCTTGGTGGCCGTTGCGGCCGTCACTGATATCGTCTGGCAAAAGATTTACAACGCCACCACTTACAGCGGTCTCGCGATCGCGCTGGTGCTGTCGGGAACTCGCACAATGCTCGAATCCAGACACCTTGTCGATGCGCACGCGCTGGAATGGATCAGTCCGCTCGGCATCAGCGCTAGTCTTGCAGGCTTAGCCATCTGCGGCGGGCTCATGGTGTTTGCGTACATTCTGTTCGGGATCGGCGGCGGAGACGTCAAACTCATCGCCATGCTAGGCGCTTTTCTCGGGGCGGAACTGGGGCTCGAAGCACTGTTGTGGACGTTCCTCTTTGGCGCAGTCGTCGCCGTCGCGGCGCTCGTTTGGCGTGAAGGTGCGCTGGGACTCTTGCTCAAGATCGGCCGCTACCTGCTCGCGATGCTCAAGACCGGCGTGCCGCAAGCACCCCAGGAAGATGACCGGCGCACGTTGCAAATGCCGCTGTACCTCGGCCCTTGCGCGCTCTTGGCGGCGCTCGTGGTCTGTTTCGATCTGGTTCAATACCTCCCGCATTCGTGAGTCGATGCTCCGCACCATTCTCCAAGACGTTTGGCCTTACTTGGCTGTGCTGGTCGCGGCCGTGGTGGGACTGCGCCTGGTGGTCCGTTGGGGCGGGCGGCGTGAAACAGCTTACGGCCGGCGCCTGGCAAACTTGCATGGCGACCAGCACGGCGCGGTGCAAAGCTTGAGTTTTGTCCTTACCGTCCCCGTCTTCATCCTTTTCATGCTGCTGATTGTCCAGCTCAGCCAGGTCATGATCGCCCAGATGACGGTCCACTACGCAGCCTTTGCCGCCGCTCGCGCCGCTATTGTCTGGATCGATGCGGACATTCGCGCCGGCGGCCCGCCCAACCACGTGCAGTTTATCAAGCCTGAGTGGATCGGGGCCGAATACCGGGTGCTGCCTGGAACAGCCTTACACGCCAAGATTCGCCACGCGG
>CAUJKE010000096.1 GCA_963205385.1 Planctomycetota bacterium
GCATCACCGGTTCGGAACCAGGCTCTAACGTATATGCATCCACCACGCGCAGCATGTATAGCCTGGTGTTCAACTGGAAAGTCACGGACCGCTTGACCTACGTGATCCAGCATGACAACGCCTGGCAGGATGCCGTCACCCTGGATCAACGAACCGGCGATCTTCACGATGCGGAGTGGTATGGTGTGAACCAGTACCTCTTCTATACCATCAACGATTGCTGGAAAGCTGGCGCGCGGGCGGAATGGTTCCGCGATGACGATGGCTTCCGCGTCCATGGTCTTCGTCCCACGAGCGGCACCGATACCGGCAATCCCACCGGCTACAACGCTGGCAACTACTGGGAAGTCAGCCTCGGCCTGAATTGGACCCCGAACGCCAACCTGATCGTGCGTCCGGAAGTGCGTTACGATTGGTTTGACGGCCAAGGAAATCCCTTCGGCGACGGCCAAGACAAGAGCCAATGGGTCGGCGGCTTCGATGCCATCGTCCTGTGGTAAGGATGATTGCCCTCACGTAGCTCGCAAGTGGACTTGAGTTCCCAGCGATGGGCCAATTGCTAACATCGCCACTTCGCCCACCACCCCGCAGCCGCCCGGCGCCGATGAGCGTCGGGCGGTTTTGCGTTTCTTGCTGGGGTGAATCGCAAGGCTTGTGAACGGCATTCTCTGATCAGCGCCCTGGTCAAACGCTTGGCGGGCTACTACAAGGGTAAACGTATACAAGCATTTGAGTTTTCCCTTCTCTCGGCGCTGCTGATGGCTTTTACTCGCCGCGATGCCGTGGTGTTAGGGTTGGCGCTATTACTGCCAACTTTCATTACGTGGATCTACTTTGTCGCGCTCGCGTCCGCGCCGGCGGCGGTGCAGCAGGCTGCCTATGCGGTGGGCAAACTGGCGCAGTTCGCGCTGCCAGTGGTTTATGTTTATTTCATTCGTGGCCAATTACGGCCAGGCTTTGGCGACGATGATTCGCCGCGGTCGCCCCGGCGATTGGCGAGCGTCGCAAGCGGCGTTGCGTTCGGTGCGGTGGTGATGCTCACCGGCTGGCTTGCCTATCGCTTTCTGCTCGCGCCGTGGGGGCTCTTCACTGAACCGCAAGCTGCGGTGCTCGCCAAGGTTCGCGGCCTGCAACTTGCGTCGCCGACGGCCTATAGCTTCTTGGCCGTGTTTTATTCCGGCGGGCACGCGTTTCTCGAAGAATACTACTGGCGGTGGTTCGTGTATCGAGAATGCCGGGGGGGCATGCGGCAACCAGCTGCCGTACTCGTTTCCAGCCTGGGCTTCATGGCGCATCACGTGCTGGTCGTCGCGACCTATTTCGGCTGGGCGTCACCGCTGACTTATCTGCTGTGCGCCGCGGTCGCGATCGGCGGCGCGTTTTGGGCCTGGCTCTACGAGCGCTACGGCACGTTGCTGGGGCCCTGGCTGAGCCACTTGCTAATCGACGCGATGATCTTCTTTGTCGGCTACGACTTGATCTTCCACCGCTAGTGTTACTGGGGCGGTTCGATCTCCGTCAGCGGCCCCACGCACACCGTAGTGTTGGTGGTGAGCGGGTACTTGGCGAGCAGCGCGTTGACCTGTGCGGCCGTAACCTTGCGGTAGGCTTTCACCACTTGCGCCGTCGTGCGATACTCGCGGCGCTGAATCCAGCCGTTGCCGACGGAGAACATGCGGCTGCTGGGACGTTCCGCCTGACGGACCACGTGCGAGCAAATTTTGTTTTGAGCCCGCACGATTTCCTGCTCCGTGATGCCTTCGCTTTCAGCTTTGCGAAACAAGTCGTGCATGCGCTTTAGATTTGCGGCAGCATCCTCCGGCATGCACCCGAGATAGGCCATGAAGAGCCCCGTCCCTTGATATTCGTAGGCCCCCATCAGCGCGCACTCGGCGAGTCCTGAGTCCACCAACTCCCAGTACAAACGACTACCGCTGTCGTCCCCTAGCACGGTCGCCAGGATCCGCCCGGCGTAGCGATCGTCGTCGGTCGCGCACGGTCCGTTGGCCAACAAAACGCAGTATTCCTGGGCGGCCGAATCATTCGCATAGACTTGGAACGCCTGCCGCTGGGGAGCGCGTGAAATCGCGCGCTCGGCGGCAAATGGCGGCCACCCGCCGCAAAACCGTTTCGCCTGCCTGATTAACTGCGCAAAGTCAACCTTCCCCGCCGCCACGAGCGCCATATTCATGGGGCTGTAGCGGCGGTCGAAATACGCCTGCATCTGCTCGGCGGAGAGTGCGCTGACGCTCGCGGCGGTTCCCAACACGCTCCGCGCTAGCGGATGATCGCCAAAATGCACCGCCATGCTCTTTTCGTGAGCGCCATACGGCGGCTCATCTTCGTACTTGGCGATCTCTTCCAAAATGACTTTCTTCTCGGTCACGAAGTCATCTTCGCGAAGCGCGGGACGCATGATGTCCGCCAAGAGCTCGATGCATTTCTCCTGATACTCCGGCAAAACCGTGGCGTAGTAGACGGTTTGCTCCTCGCTCGTGAAGGCGTTGGAGTGCGAACCGAGTTCGTCGAGTTCGCGGTTCACGTCGGCCGCGCTGCGGTGCGGCGTCCCCTTGAAGACCATGTGCTCGAGAAAATGGCTGACGCCTGAGATCTCGTCGGTCTCGTCGCGCGCGCCGGTCTTCACAAAGAACGCCAGGCCGAGCGAGTAGGCGCGCGGATTGACTTCCGCGATAATCTCCAGCCCGTTGGACAAAGTATGACTACGAAACTCCATATGCGGTATTCAACTCCTGCTCGCCAAGCGTCACGATCGTGTAGTCGCGCGGCGGATGCTGTGCGAGATAATAGTTGATGCTCTCGACCGTCAAGGCGTCGATGGCCGTGCTGACTTCCTCGAGCGTTTTCACACGCCCCAGGTGATACCAATCGGCGGCCATTGTGCCCGCCCGCGAGGGACTCGATTCCTGCTGAAAGATGAGCGAACTCTTGATGCGAGCCTTGAGCCGTGAGAGTTCGCCTGCCTCGATGCCTTGCGTCAGACGTTCGAGCTCCGCGATGATGACATCGAGCGTCTCTTGCGCCCGGTCCGTCGTCGTGCCGGCATAGCACAGGACGCTGCCGGTATGGCGGAGCGAATGACACGAGGCGGAGACCGTATAGACCAGGCCACGCTTCTCGCGGACTTCGGTAAACAAGCGCGAGCTCATGCCGTCGCTCAGTACGCCAACGGCCCCGCGCGCCTGGTAGTAGTCCGGGTGTGAATACGGCACGCTGGGATAGGCGATTCCCAGGTGCGTTTGACTGGACTCGTGCGGAATGTGGCAACGCGGCCCCGCGCCAGGAGTTGTGGTGATCTGCCCGAGCGTCTGCGGCGGCCAATCGCCAAAGAGTTGTTCCACGTGCTCGCGCAGCCGATCCCAATCGACCTTGCCTGCGACACTCAAAATCGCATTCTGCGGCTGGTAGTACTGCGCGAAGTGCTGTTGGACATCCTCCAACGTAATCGCGCTCACCGACTCCTCGCTCCCTTGGCTCGACCGCCCATACGGATCGCCATAACGCCGCCGCCGCAGTTCCTGCATCATCCGCTGCGCGAGATCGTCTTCCAGCGCATAGACTTCTTGCAGGCAAACTTGCTGGGCGTCCTCGAATTGATCCGCGGGTAAGTGCGGACGGCGCACAAGGTCGGCGTGAATCGTGAGCGCTTCGTACAGTTGCTCGTGCGGCATCGCGCCGCCGAAGCTGGTGTGGGCGTTGCTCACGCTTGCGGAATGATCGACCCCCAGATTCTCGAGATCGTTCACGAACTGGCGGCTATCGCGCTCGCCGCAGCCCCGCTGCACCATTTCGCAGGTCATGCTTCCCAAGCCCCACCGGTCCAGCGGATCGTGGGCGCAACCGGCCGGAAGCAACAACGCGAACGCCGCCGATTCCAGCCATTCCATAGGCTCCACGAGCAGCGTCAGGCCGTTAGGAAAGCGATGGGTCAGAA
This sequence comes from Planctomycetota bacterium, assembly GCA_963205385.1. Taxonomy (GTDB): domain Bacteria; phylum Planctomycetota; class Planctomycetia; order Pirellulales; family Pirellulaceae; genus JAEZGD01. The sequence continues at coordinate 3,953 of CAUJKE010000096.1, forward strand.
TCGACTGTTCAACAAGCATAATCCAGGTGCACTTAAGGGGCGGCAAATCTCGCCGCGGAGGGGAAAGGAGAGGAGCCAAGACTCCGCCAGGCTCCTCGGCCTTTGAATTGTAGAACGTAGCGGCAAGCTTAAGCGTACGCAACCTCGGCCGATTTGTAGACGGTTTTCGTCTTGTGAAATCCTAACCGCTCATACAACCGCACCGCCCCGCAATTTTGGGCGGTCACTTCCAGGTACGCCCTCCGCAAACCTGCCAGGCGGAAGCCGTCGAGAGCGTGAAACATTAGGACGGTTCCCAGCCGCTGGCCCCGATGCCCAGGGGTAATCCCCAAATTTTGCACGGCCCCCACGCCGTTCTTATCGCAAATGCCTTGGATCGTGCCGCAGTATTCCGTCTCTCCGCCTTCGCGGTATTGCAGCAACCAGGTCGCCTCGCGCAGGAAGCCTTCACGCCGCGCAATCTCACTCATCAAGCGCACGCACCCGTCCCGATCACCCAAACAGGGGAACACGTTGGCGTCCAGTTCGCAGCGAAAACTGCGATACTTGGTTTGAGCGTGGGCATCCAGTAACGAATCGCGATAGGGGACGAGCGAATAGCCCGCCGGAAGCCTGGGGCAGGGAAAGACTCGCCCCAGCAAGTCAATTTCCATCCGATAGCGCTTAAAGTAAGTGAGCCCCATATTTCGGCACCCAACGAAGACGATGAAAAGGCGCGCCGACCTGATGTCGGATGGTGTTTGGAAATCCTATCGTTCCTCGACGCCGGAAGCAACTTTTTCGCAATTCCGCCGCTCACGCTGGGCACTTGACAAGATCGGTCGCAGGCGACTCCGAAGATTCGCTTTGATTCTCCAGTCTGCCTGACCGCTAAAGTTCGTGTACTTTCCTCCACCGCTAGCTGTGGGTTTTGCACTATTACGAGAACAACGGGCAATCTTGACATCAGGCCCAAATTGGCTACACTTGACACAGGTTTTGATTGCCCAAAAACATTGTTTTTACCACCAATAACTTTTGCGAGCCGAATTGTAATGTGCCGAAATCTATGCTGGGCGATCGTGTTGGCGCTAGTTTCGCTCGCGGGGCAAAGTGGCGCTCAGGATGCAACTCCGCGGAAGCTGGTAATCGCGTGCTCTACGACTCAGGTGGCGGATTTTGTCCGACAAGTGGTGGGGGATCGGTGCGAGGTGCATAGTGTGCTGGCGGCCGGACAGGATCCGCATCTTTATCGCATTCGCCCTCAGGATGCGAAGCTGGTCGCCGGCGCGGACATTTGTTTCGACAACGGCCTGCACCTGGAGGGTAAAGATTGGATGCGTGCGTTGGCGGAGGAGGCGAGCAAGCCAATCGTCAGTTGCACCGACGGCATTCAGCCACTGACGTTGGAGGCCAATGGCCAGTCGTATCACGATCCGCACGCGTGGTTCTCGCCGAAGAACGCGGCCGTGTACGTCAAGAATATCGTCGCCGAGTTATCGCAGCGAGATCCCGCCCACCGGCACGAGTACGAAGCGCGGGCGAAGCTATACCTCGATCAGTTGCGCGTGCTGCAGGTGTGGATCGAGCAGCAAGTGAGCGAGATCCCGCCGCATCAACGGATCCTCGTCACCAGCCACGACGCCTTTCAATATTTTTGCCATGCCTTTGGATTTAAGTCGCAAGCTCCGACCGGGTGGAGCACGGATCAGGAAATTGGCGGCGGGGCAACGTCCGAGCGAATTCGCGAAACGGCCAACGCCATTCGGTCGCAGGGGGTGAAAGCCATCTTCATTGAGACCAGCGTCAACCCTAAAATCATCGAGGAGATTGCCTTGGAGGCCGGCGTCAAGGTGGGGGGCAAACTGTATTCGGATTCGATGGGGGGCGCGGGGACCGGCGGCGAAACCTATCTGGGCATGATGCGCGAGAATGTGTTGACCATTGTGGAAGCTTTGAAATGATCGTTCCGCGGTCGCGTTGAACCGCGCGTCAGGTTGCCATGCGTGTCCTTGCCGCCATTATTATTTCCCTCTCGATCCTGCTGGGAGTTCAGGCGTTTCTTCACTTTGCGTCTGGGCAACGGACGCGCAGCGTCGCTACGCCGGAGCTGGTCCCGGCCAAAGGGCATTATTCCGGCGAGATCACACTCACATTCACCGCTGAAGCGGATTCGTTCGCATTGGACGCCACGTCACTGCTGCTGAAGCAACAAAGCCACGTGTTGCTGAAGCGCGACGGGCGGGTTCCCGCCGGCGAGCCGATTGTCATCGAGAATTTAACAACCGTCACGGAAGGGCTGAACGAGTTTTATTTAGAATGCATGCCGCTGGACGACGGGCAAGCGATCTCGCGTGCGGTCCGCTTGCAGATTTTCCGTGATGGCGAAGCGGTGGCGGATCAAACGTTCTGGTCCCCTCCTGGTCAAATCCCGCGCGGGACATTGAAGTTGATGGTTCCGCCAGCCAAACCGACGGAGGCGCCGCATGATCACACGTAACGCCAACGGCGCGACTTCCACAGCGGGGAGCGGCAACGGTGCGCGGGAAATTGCGATCGCGGTTGAGCATCTCACGGTCAGCTACGGGCCGACCCCGGCCCTATTGGACGTGAACTTGCAAATTCCCGCCGGGCTATTGGTGGGCGTCATCGGCCCCAACGGTTCCGGCAAGTCGACGTTGATCAAAGCGATCCTCGGTTTCGTGCGCGCGGATTTTGGCGAAGTGAAGCTGTTTGGCGAACCGGCGGAGAAGGCCAAGGGGCGGGTCGCTTATGTGCCACAGCGCGGGAGCGTCGATTGGGATTTCCCCATCACGGTGCAAGAGGTGGCGCTGATGGGGCGTTACGGCCAGCGACGGTGGTGGCAAGACAGGACCCACGCCGACTATGCCGCCGCCGATGCCGCGCTCGAGATGGTGCGGATGAGCGAGTTTCGCCATCGTCAGATTGGCCAACTTTCCGGCGGACAGCAGCAACGCGTGTTTATGGCCCGGGCGATGGCGCAAGGCGCGGATATTCTCCTCCTGGATGAACCGTTTGCCGGCGTCGACGCGGCGACGGAGCGGGCGATTTTGGATGTCCTCGAACGGACGCGCGCCGCGGGCAAGACGCTGGTCGTCGTGCATCACGATTTAGCGACGGCCGCCGAGTATTTCGACCGCATCGTGCTGCTCAAGCAACGGCTGTTCGCGTTTGGGCCGCCAGAGCGGGTGCTCAAGCCCGAACTGCTCGCGGAAGTTTATGAAGGGAAACTGCGCGCGTTCATGGATCTCGCGGAGTAAAGTCATGTACCAGGCGATCGTCGACTTCCATAGCGCCAACCCGCATCTTGTGAAGGTGCTCATTGCCGGTACGCTCGTGTCGCTGGTCTGCGGGGTGATCGGCTGTTTCATTGTGCTGCGGCGGATGGCGTTCCTGGGCGACGCGCTGTCGCACGCCATGCTCGCCGGCGTGGTGGTTGGTTATCTGGTGATGAAGCTCGTGACGGGCCAAGAGGCGCACGCGCTGGCGATGCTGTTAGGCTCGATCGTCGCGGCCCTGATTACCGTCGTCATGATCGGCTTCATCTCGCGAGTGTCGCGCATCAAGGAAGATTCCGCCATCGGCATTATGTATACCGGCGTCTTTGCCGTCGGCGGACTCCTCGCGTCGCTGTTTGCCGACAAAATCCACATCGACCTGGTCCACTTCGTCACCGGCAATGTGCTCGTTGTGCGCGATAGCGATTTGTGGATGATGGCTTGGGTGGCGGTGATTGTCATTTCCGTCGTACTGCTCTTCTTTCGCCACTTGCAACTGGTCAGTTTTGATCCGGTGATGGCTGCCTCGCTGGGCATCCCGGTACTTCTCTTCGATTACGTCCTAACCACCTGCACCGCGCTTGTGGTCGTTAGCGGCGTCACCATCGTCGGCGTGATTTTGGTTGTCGGCCTGTTGGTGATTCCCGCTTCCACCGCGTATCTGCTATGCGACCGACTCAGCCGGATGCTCGTCGTCTCCGCGCTGCTAGGTGTGAGCAGCTTTCTGCTCGGCTACTGGTTTTCGGAAGCGATCAATGTCGCGCCAGGCTCCGCCGTGGTGCTCGCGGGATGCGTCCAATTCTTGATTGTCTTGGTGATTGCGCCGCGCTACGGTTTAATCGCCGACTGGCTTCGCCGCCGGCAGGCCGTGCCGCAACAGGTTGTGGAAGACATCTTGGGCTCGCTATTGCGCGCCAACGAGCCCAACGTCCATGTTGGTAGTGTGGCGAAGTATGTTGTTGGCGGGCACTCGAGGATTCGCCGCGCTTTGGCGACTTTGGATCGACAGGGGCTGCTCAGGTTAAGCGGCGACACCATCTCCCTCACGCCTGCCGGTGAAAAGGAAGGGCAGCGTTTGATGCGGGCGCATCGCTTGTGGGAGACGTACCTCGAACATGTCGGCACGCCAGCGGACGAGCTGCATGATCGCGCGCATCAGCTAGAACACGTGCACGATGAAGCAACGCTGGACTATTTGGACGACAAGCTCGGTCATCCGTTGCGCGATCCGCATGGAGCGGAGATTCCGCAAGATGTGGTGCACGTAGTGCCCGGCGCCGTCATCAGCGCGGCGCAGCTTCGGCAGGGGACGCATGCTACCGTTGAAGAAGCCGGACCCGCGGCGGCCGCGCGCGGGCTCGCGCCGGGAATGCATATTATCGCGGGACCGCGAGTGGCTGACGATACGCTCTGGACCTTCGAGCTCCCTAGCGGCCAGCGCGTGGAACTCGATCACCACACGACCGACGAGATTACGGTTCGCCTGGCCGACAAGCCGGACGATAATCCGGCCGACCAGCCACGCTCTGCCTCCTCGTAGAGCGCGGCGAGGGTGCTTACTGGCCACCGTATTGTGGCGCGCCGGAAGGTTGCCGCTCGGGACGCGGGCGACCGATTGTAAAGGCCGGGGCAAGCGCTAAGCCAGCGACGAAGCCGCCGATATGCGCGGCGTAGGCGACGCCGTCCTCCTGCCCGCCGAGCATTGCCAGTCCGCTGAGCAATTGAAAACCAAACCACATCCCGACCGCGACATAGGCCGGAACATCCATGATGATCCGCAGCAGCAGCACCGTCACCCGCCGGTTCGTATGCAAGACCAGATAGCCCCCCATCACGCCTGAGATGGCCCCCGAGGCGCCGAGCATGGGCGTTTGCGCGGAGTTGCCGTGCATCGTCAACAAGACATGCGCCAGCGCGGCGGCAACGCCGCAGATCACATAGAACAGCGCGTAGCGCAGGCGTCCCAAGTCTTGCTCGATGTTATCGCCGAAAATCCACAGAAACCACATGTTGCCCACGATATGCATAATGCTGCCGTGCATGAACATCGACGATAGCAGGGTGAGATAAACCGGGATCGGCGTCGGCTCGAGACCTGGAACTTCCACCTGCACGCGCCCCTCTGGCGTGTCCACGATGCGGACTTCCGGCTTGGTGACGATGTCCTTGCCGCTGGCGATTTCCGCGGGGACCGCCGAGTAGGCCATGGTGAATTTCTGGTTGCTCCCCATCCCTTGCAGGAAGACGAACACCAGAATATTGATGGCAATGATGACGATGTTCACGATGGGAAAAATGCGCACATCGGAATTGTCATCGTAGAGCGGCATCACCATCGTGTGAGTTCCTGATTGAATCCGTGTCGCCCGCGCGCGCCGCGATTAACTTCGCCGTTGCTTCTTCTTGGCGCTCTTGCTCGATTGTTCCGCTCCGTTGCCGCCGGGATTGCTGGGAATCGGCTTGGCCAGAACTGGAGTTCCCGCTGCAGCGCCGCCGGGCGTTATGCTGGGGAGCATCAGACGTTCGCAGACCGACCACAAACTCGACGTGATGAAGTACAAGCACAATCCAGCCGGGACTTTGAAGAATAACACGCCCATGAAGAGCGTCATGTACTTCATCATGTCCTGTGTCATTTTCGTCTGTTCATCCGTCGCCGGCGGCGTGAACAACTTCTGGTGAATCACCAAAAAGACGACCGAAATCAGCGGCAGGATGTTGAAGTAAGGGCCCAGCCAGCCGGAGGCTTCGCCGGCCAGGAACTTGGGCAGCAGATTACCCCAATAAAAGAGCATGTCGGGTCCGGCGAGATTCGACGCCCACTGGATTCCGGGAATGAGCGGCGCTTGGCGCAGTTCGATATCGACCGCCAAACTGCGATACAGTCCCAGGAAAATGGGAAGCTGCAAGAACATCGGCAAACATCCGCTGAGCGGATGGTACTTATGCCGCTTGAACAACTCGCTCTGCGCTTCGGAGCGCTTCTGCATATCGTTCTTGTACTTCTCGGTGATCTTCTTCAGTTCTGGAGAAAGCTGCTGCATGATTTGGGCGTTCTTCGCCGCCTTGCGACTGAACGGAAACATGCCGCCGCGGACGATCACGGTCAGCAGAATAATCGCCAAACCATAGTTGAAGACCACGTTGTGTTTAAGAAAGTGCAAGAGCCAGGAGAGCGGTTTGGAGACCGCGCGGAACCAGCCGTACTCCATGATGTCGAACAGACCGTAGCGATCGAGCAGGTCCGGCACCTTGGGGCCTGCGAAGAGCCGCATCGTCTGCTTGTACGAACCCTCCGCGGGGATGCGCTTCAAGTCACTCGTGATGCGAAAGGTGACGTTGGTCCGCTTGTAATCGACTTTTTCGATGTTCTCGATGCCATTCACAGGCAGCGACGAAGCGTAGCGAAACGTGGAAGCTGCGGGATCCTCTTCCGCCGAGGGCATGAGCGCCGCGGTGAAATATTGCGCATCGACATCGAAGTAATCAACCTGCGTGGTTTCGTCGTTGCCGAGCAGCGACTGGATCGGCTTCTCGGGGTTCTTCTTGGCGTAATTGAAGATTTGCGAGGTCGAGCGGAAATCGCGAGACTTTCCGGACGGCCGCCACAGCACGTCGCGCGCGCCGGCGCCGCCCCAGTGCGGCGAAATCTTGTTCGAGTACCACCAGCCTTCCAGCGGCAGACCATTGGGGCCGTCCAACTGCCAGGCAACTTCCATCGCTTTCTTGGTCAAATTGCGAATCTCAAGTTCGCAGTCGATGTGATAAGCCATGGCGAGCGGATCGTCTCCCTCATTCGCTTCCACCTTGGCCAGCGTATAACGCTTGATGACCTCAACCGCCCCTTTGAGCCCCAGTTCTTCCGCCTGTTGGCTGTTGAGTTGAAAGCGGAACGCGACCGAGTCGGCGCTCTGCGGCGTGCGGGGGAGCATTTCCCAGTGTCGGTCGCGGAGCGGATCGTGCAGGGCGATTTCGGTGGTCGGAGTCATGAGCTTGCGCGAGCCAAGCAACGATAATTTCAAGGAGTTGGGGTGACGTTGAGGAAGCGCGACTTCCAAGGGAGATGTTGGTTCGATTTCGGGTCGAATCACTTCCAGTGGCCGCCGCATCAGCGTGGTTGCAAACGTCAGCTTCTGGCCACCCCGATCAATTTGGAGTGCGACCGTTTGCCCCGGTCGGGTCTTGGAGAGGAACAGTTCCAGCGCCAGGCGGCTTTCGATGGGGGCGCCGTCGAGCGCCAGGATGACGTCGCCGGGTTGCAAGCCAACAAGCCTGGCATCCTTGTCATTGACCGCTTGCGCCGCCGGCGTTCCCGCGCCGACGATATTCACCACACAGCCACTGCCGCCGCGCACGTCCGACAACGCCAGGTGGCCGATGTAACCGCTGCGATCTTCCAGGTCGCGATAGCGCGGGTTCGACAGTTCGATCCGCTCAATCGCCGCGCCGCGACTATTGAACGTAACGAGCATCCGATACGGACTTGCCGGATCGACCGAACCGAGATTGGCCCACGTTTGCGAAGCCGTGGTGGACTGCAAGCCATCGGGGCTTTCAGTCGTCTCGGGCGATTCAGGCGATTCAGTCGTCTCCGGCGTTTTTCCGTCGGGAGTTTCGGGGGTCAACTCCGTAGGCGCTGGTTCTGGAGACGGTTCTTTCGGGGGAGCGGCCTCGGGGGCTTTTTCGTCTGGGACTGGTTCCCCTTCGACCTCCGCGACTTCCACTTTGGGCTTCGGAAAGAAGACGGCCTGCAGGGCGACATAGCCCACCATGATGGCCACGGAGAGGACCATGAATAATACGAAACGCTTTTCCACGCGAGAACTTTCGGGCGATGGTGGTGGAAGGGACTGGGGCGGGAGGGGACCGAATCAGGCGATCCAATCGCGCAAGTCGCTATAATTGAATAACTTATATCACATAGCCAAGTTGGGCTCGCGAAGCCAATGGGCAAGTATTGCACCTCGCGCCCCGCCGGGCGGAGCGGAACCATAAAGAATAGTAAGTTATTCTCTCCCAGCCGAGCGATATTGCAAAGGGGAAGCAATCCGGCCTGGGTGGGGGGAGCGGGCCAGGAGCGTGAGTCGCCAGACTCTGGCCGCGTGGGGCAAGCGAGGAATTTCCATGCAACCGCACATTTTGATGTGTCCACCGGACTATTACGGGATTGAATACGAGATCAATCCGTGGATGGATCGCGACCGGCCTGCGGACGCGACGCTCGCCAAGACGCAATGGCAAGGCTTGCACGCCGCCCTCCTCGCGGCCGGCGCGCGGATTTCATGCCTCACTCAGGTCGCGGGGTTGCCGGACCTCGTCTTCACGGCCAACGCGGCGCTGATTTATCGCCAGCGGGCGATTCTGTCCCACTTTCGGCATCCGCAACGACAAAACGAAGAAGCGTACGACGCCGCGTGGCTGGCCGCCGCGGGTTTCACGGTCGAGCGGTTACCGCCGGACGTGTACTTTGAAGGGGCCGGCGACGCGCTCTTCTGCGGGGAGACGCTCTTTGCCGGATATCGCTTGCGGAGCGATGCCTACGGATTGCAACTCGTGGGCCAGATGCTCGGCAAGCGTGTGATTCCGCTGGAGCTGGTCGATCCCTATTACTATCACATCGACACCTGTTTTTGCCCGCTCGCGCCCGGCGAGGCGATTTACTTTCCTCCGGCGTTCGATGATTACGGGCGGCGAGCGCTCGCGGAACATGTGCCCAGTCTGATCGTGGTCGACGAGGCCGAGGCGCGTTCATTTGCGTGTAACG
>CAUJKE010000097.1 GCA_963205385.1 Planctomycetota bacterium
ATGAGATATTCGGCCGCTTCGACAGTGAGCGGATGCGCCCCCGGCCCCAAACCGCCCAGCTTTTGATCTTTCGGCCATGCGGCGGCAATGACTTTGCGGTATTGTTCGATCGCCGCGTCCGCCTGCCCCGCCTGATCGAGACACCAACCGTAACCGAGCCGGCCCACGTTGTTCTCGGGATCGAGCTTCAGCGCCGCCTCATACGTTTCGAGCGCTTTCGCCAGATAGCGGTCGGCCCGCTGTTTCGCCTGGGGATCATCCGTCGGCTGCGCTTGGAACGGGACGTTCTTCGGCCCATACCCAAACCACAGCGTTTGATCCTGGCTGCGCACCTGCACTTCGTCCTGCTTGCTGGCGAAGCCCATGGCGTACGCCCGCGCGAGGTTGAACTTCAGCCCCGCATCCTTGGGCTTCTCAGCGGCGGCGTCCTCCAGATTGGTCAGCACCCGCTCGATGGGGACTTTATCCAACTGTTGCTGGGCGTAACGCGCTTGCACTTCGTGCGAAGTCAACAGCGCATGGGCAACTACCGCGAGCGTCGTCAGGCAAACAATCCGCAAGGCTTTCATGCTGTTACTCCTAGTCGTCATGTTTATCGGTCGGTTCCGGTAGCCAAAAACTGGCGGTGAAGCCGCAGATGTATACAAACGCGGCGACTCCGGCGGCGACGAGCGAAAAGGCCAGCGCCGTTTCTGGCCCCTTCATGCCGGTCAGGTAGACGATAAACGCGGTCACGGCGGCGAACGACGTGCCGATCATCCGCCCGCCAATGTTCGCGGCGAAACTTTCGCCTGTACCGCGCAAGTGCATGGGATAGACGCGGGGCAAGTAGTTCCCCCAAAAGCTAAACTGGGCCACGGTGAAGAAGCCTGCCAGAAGCATGCCCAGGGACATAGTTGTAATCGGAATCGTTCCCAAGTGGATCGCTTCCAGCGGAATTTCAAAAAACGTCGTGTTCGGAACCTTGAGGAAGAAATAGAACACCAGCGGCACCACGAACATGCCGGGGATTTGAAACACCCACAGCAGCTTGCGCCGGCTAATGATGACGGCGGTCAACAACGCAAACGCCAATCGTCCCAGCAGGCCGCCTACCTCCTGAACCTTGGTGTACTCGGCAGCGATTTGCGCATAACGGCCGCGGGTTGCCTTGGCGCGAATCTCTGGATTGTTCAACTTCGGATCCTCCTGCGCGCGTTGATCCAACTCCGCGGCCACTTGCGCTTGGACATCCTCAAGTCCAGGCACGATTTGTTGCATCTGCTGAATCGCGCCAAACGCCGCGCCATAACTGCACGCGAACATGATCGTCGTCACGATCGTCGTGCGGCGAAACTCCGGCGAAAACAGTTGCACGAAACTGGGCCGTTTGAGCGTCCCCGCCTTGCGCTTCTGCTCCCACGCCGGCGATTCCGGCAAGAACGGGCGAATGATAATCAGCGGAATAGCCGGAATGAGCCCCGACATCAACGTAAATCGCCAGGTGAGATTAACCGGCGACGTGTCAATTTGCGTGCCGCCGAAAAGCAGCATGTCCGGCATCTGAATCTTCCACAGGTGAATCGCCATCGACGCCAATGCGCCGTTGACCACCGCTACCAGCAAGCCGCCCACGGAAGAAAACGCCTGCGTGTAGCCCAGCACACGTTCTTTCTGCTTATGATCGGGAAACAGTTCGGCGAGCCACGCGACCGCCGCGACAAATTCCACGCAAACGCCGATGAACGTCGTGCAGCGAAAAAACAACAGCATCCAAATCGAGGTCGAGAACCCGGCGAAGAAAGCCGAGAACGCATACAGCAAAATACTCCAGGTCAACACCCGGCGGCGGCCCAAGCGGTCGGTGAGATAGCCGCCCAAGAGGCCAAATATCCCGCCTGCGAATGCCGGGACATAAAACATCATGCCAAACCAGAACTGAAACTCCGGCGATCCCGGTTGGGCGCCGACCAATTCCAACAGCGCGGGCCGCAGCACCAAGGGGAGCATCAGCAGCTCGTAGATGTCAAACGCAAAGCCGATCGCGGCAATAATGCAAATCAACCATTGCACGCCGGTCAAGCGCGGGGCAGGAGTCAGCGACGAGGCGTTGGCCATGAGGGCCTCCAGTCAGGCGGGAATTCGGGGCGGGAGGTCGTAGATATAGGGCTAGAGTGTAGTCGCTCCGCAAGCGGCCAACAACGTAGGGTGTTCGCGCAAGCGTTCGCGCACGTCGCCGCCGTTCATTGAATGGCCTGACCGCCGGCCCGGGCCGCGTGGCGACATGCGACTATGCCGCGGGGTGAGAAATCCCCAATCTCAAGCATCACACCCCCAGGAAAACCGAAACCTGAGATTCAAAACGCCAGCCGCTCCGCACGTGCTGCCCGCTAAACCGTGCGCTCCGGCAAGATGCACACGATGCCACACTTCATCAACCAGCCGACCGTGCGCACCGCGGCCGGCGTGAACTTGGGAAACTGCGATTTGATCTCCGCCACGCTCCGCGGGCCGCGCGTGAGTTCTTGCACCAGCGCGAGGCCCTCGTCCGGCGGCAACAACACAAACGGCAGGCCGGCGAAGTTGGTGAGCGCGTGGCGATAGAGCCGCGTGATTTCTGCCGCAGAGGGCGCGCAAGTGAGTTGCACGCGGACGTCGTCCGTCAAATGCTGCGTCGCATAGGCGGAAAAGAGCGTCAGCGGATCGGGGCGCAGCGGATGCCAAGGCTCGCCCGGCGGACGTGACTGAACCGGGTTGCCGTCTGCCGCGCGGATCTTCGCCAACTCGCCCCAGAGCTCTTGATACTCGCCGATGATCTTCGCCCACGAGTAAACATTTTCCGCCCGCGCGCGTCCAGCAGCCCCCATCTCGCGGCGGAGTTCGGCATTTTCAATGAGCGCCGAGTAATACTCGCTACACTTCGCCACATCCACCGCGGTGCATTGGCTTTGATGGGCGATGTAGCGATCGTACGTGTCCGCCCCCGCGAAAAATCGCGCGACAATATCCTCGCCACAGCCAGGAGGCGGCAGGGTGGTTGGCACGAGGAAACCTTGCCGCGCGTGCTCGACGGTATCCCGATAGCCGTTCCAATCGCTGATCACCACCGGAAGCCGCGCCGCCATCGCCTCGACCGGCGTCAGGCCGAACGTCTCTTGGATGTTGTCCGACAGCGACGTGAACACATCCGCCGCGCTCCAGATTTGCTCGCGCACGTCCGGCCGTCGCCCATCGACCACCACCAAGGCGACCGAGGGCATGAACTCCTGGGCGCCTTGCAAAAAGGCGTCCTGAATCGCTTGATTCGCAAACCAGCCTGCCAGGATCAAGTGCAAGCGTTTCGTAGTCCGCTGCGCGGCGGCTTCGAGCGCGAGAAACATCGGCAGCGGGTGCGCCTTGGCGTGATAGCTGAGTCTCCCGAAGAACAGAAACGCCACATCGTCCGCGCGAATGCCCAGCGCCGCGCGCTGCGTGCGACGAAACGCTTGCGCGCGCTCGCCGCTGGGAATGCGCTCCAGATCGACGCCGAGCGGAATCACTGGCAGCGCGGGGCGGACAAATCGCGTTGCACCCAAACGGCTGCGCAAGTAATGCTCGTGCAAATCATACACTTGCGTCACCGTGGCGAGCACGGCTTGCGACGTGCAGATAATCGCATCCCACGGCTCGATGGGTGCGGTGGTCCAACTGCCTGCCAAATCCAGAAAGCTATCGCTGCACGTCGTATGCGTGACGCCGACCAGGCTAAACGCGGCCGGATCGAATCTGCGGCGCAGCCAGGCGCTGACGGCGATGTCGGGATCGGGATGGTAGAGTGTGCCCCACTCACGGAGCCGCTCCGGAACCAGCGGCGAAACCCACTCGCAAGGCAGCGTGCCGCCGACCGCGCGCACCCGTTCGACAAATCCTTCGTACTGCCGGCGCGTGGCGGCGTAACAAAGCAACGTCTCCGCGCCGCCATGCTTGAGATACGCCCGCAAGAAAGCTTCGCTGGCCGCGTGCGCCCCCATGAGCCTCGGCCCAGCGGTTTGATAAGCCTCATCGCCAAAGGCAATCGCGGTTTGTTGCGTCATGAGCGCCAGAGTTCGTGGTTGCGGCCCAGAAAAACGGTGTGGCAAGCGCCTCTGGTCTCGAATTGTACGTTGCCTGCAAGCCGCCTGTCACGCATGCGCGCTCTGAATCTCAAGTATCTTAGTCCTAGCATTTCGGCCGCGCTTGCTCGATAATTCGACCTGGACGACACACCCCGCGAACGACTCCAGGCAAGACAGATGGCGAAATTGACGGCGGCGATCATCGGAACCGGCTTCATCGGGCCCGTGCATGTCGAAGGGCTCCTGCGGGCCGGCGTGCATGTCGCAGGCGTCCTGGGGTCTTCGCCTGAGAAGTCGCAAAAGGCCGCCCGCGAAATGGGGCTGGCCCAAGGCTATGCGTCGCTGGAGGAACTCTTGGCGGACGAAGCCGTCGATGTCGTGCATCTCACGACGCCCAACCACTTGCACTACGAGCAAGCGTCCCGCGCGCTCGCCGCCGGTAAGCATGTGCTCTGCGAAAAACCGCTGGCGATGAACTCGGTGGAGTCCGCCGAACTCGTCCAACTTGCTGCCCGTAGCGGCCGCGCCGCAGGCGTGAACTACAACATTCGTTACTACCCACTCTGCATCGAGGCCGCCGAACGCGTTCAGCGCGGCGAAGTGGGGGACTTGTTCCACGTCGCTGGCAGCTATGTTCAGGACTGGCTGTTTCACGAGACCGATTTCAACTGGCGCGTCTTGGCCCAGGAAGGGGGCGAACTGCGGGCGATGGCCGACATCGGCACGCACTGGCTCGACTTGCTGCAATACATCACCGGCCGCGCGGTCGAAGCCGTCTGCGCCGACTTGCATACCGTCTATCCCCAGCGTCGCCGCCCCACCGGTGGCGTCGAGACGTTCAGTGGTAAAGTCTCCGCCGCGACGCCGGTGGAAACGGTCAAGGTCACGACCGAAGATTATGGCTGCGTCATGCTCCGCTTTGCCGGCGGCGGTCGGGGCGTGCTTTGGGTCTCGCAAGTCACGGCGGGCCGCAAGAATTGCTTGCGCTATGAACTCGCAGGCTCCCAGGAATCCCTGGCGTGGAATAGCGAATCGCCGAACGAACTCTGGATCGGCCACCGCGATGACGCGAATCAAAGCCTGGTGAAAGACCCGGCCTTGTTGAGTCCGCGCGCCCGCACGTTTGCGAATTATCCCGGCGGGCACAACGAAGGTTTTCCCGATTCGTTCAAACAACTCTTCCGCGATTTCTACGGCGCGATCGAGCGCGGCGACTTTGCCACCGCGCCGACGTTCCCCACCTTCGCCGACGGGCATCGCGAGATTCTGCTCTGCGAAGCGATTTTGCACAGCCACCGCCAGCAGGCGTGGGTTCAAGTAGGAGCGACATGATGATGCAACTCGGTTTCGTCAGCGCCATATTGCCGGAGGAATCTCTGGAATCCGTTTTCGCCACGGCGGCGGAGATCGGTTACGATTGCGTCGAACTGATGTGCTGGCCACGCGGCCAGGCCGCACGGCGTTATGCCGGCGTGACGCATGTCGATGTGACCGATTTCGGCGCGCAGGAAGCAGCGCAAGTGAATCAACTCGCGGCGCGGTACGGCATCGCGATCAGCGGCCTGGGCTACTATCCCAACCCGCTCGCGCCGGATGCGGAAGAAGCGGAGCAAGCCGTGGCGCAAATTCGCCGCGTCATCGCCGCCGCCGGACTTCTCGGCATTGGCCGGATGAACACGTTCGTCGGCTGCGACTGGACGAAGTCGATCGCTGACAACTGGCCGCGATTTCTGGACACTTGGGGACCGCTCGTCGAGTGCGCGGAACAGCACCGCGTCAACATTGGCATCGAGAATTGTCCGATGCTGTTCACCGGCGATGAATGGCCCGGCGGGAAAAACCTGGCGCGCAGTCCCAGCATTTGGCGGCGAATGTTTAGTGCGCTGCCGAGCGCGAACTTCGGCCTCAACTACGATCCCTCGCATCTCGTCTGGCAGCAGATGGATTATCTGGCGCCGCTGCGCGACTTCGCCGACCGCATCTTCCATGTGCATGCCAAGGATGTTCGCATCGACCGGCGCAAACTCGATGACGTCGGCATCCTCGCGGGACCGAATGAATATCACACGCCCAAGTTGCCGGGAATGGGTGAAGTCGATTGGGGCCAGTTCTTCTCGCTCCTGACCGACTCCGGCTATCGCGGCCCGGTGTGCGTGGAAGTGGAAGACCGCGCCTACGAAGATTCCCTCGCGTCCCGCAAACTCGCGCTGCAACAAAGTTGCACTTATTTAAGAAACTACATTCCTCGCTAGGATCCGCCCCGCATGAACCCAGACTACACCTATCAAGACATCGCCAAGATGATTGATCACTCGCTGCTCAATCCCACCCTCACGACGCACGATCTCGAAGCCGGCATTCGGCTCGCGCTGGCCTACGATGTGGCCAGCGTGTGCATTCTGCCGTACTACATGAAGCGCTGCGCCGAGCTCCTCTCCGACAGCACCGTGAAGGCGTCCACCACGATCGGCTTTCCTCACGGCGGCCACACCACCGCGATCAAGCAGGCGGAAGCGCAACGCGCGCTTGCCGATGGCTGCCAGGAACTGGACTTGGTCGTCAATATTTCCCAGGTGCTCAGCGGCAACTGGGACTACGTGCGGGCGGATATCAAGACGGTTGTGGACGCCGCCCACGCCGCCGGGCAGAAAGTGAAGGTGATCTTCGAGAACTGCTATCTCCACGACGACCAGAAAATTCGCCTCTGCGAGATTTGCGGCGAGCTGAAGGCCGATTGGGTGAAGACCTCCACCGGCTACGGTGCCGGCGGCGCGACGCTAGACGACCTGAGGCTGATGCGCGCCGCCGCGCCGGAGTTCGTGCAGGTCAAAGCGGCCGGCGGTGTGCGCGATCTGGACACGCTGCTGCAGGTGCGTGCGCTCGGGGTGACGCGCGTCGGCGCCAGCCGCACGGCGGAAATGCTGAGCGACTGCCGCGCGCGGCTGAATCTGCCGCCTATCGACAGCGCGGCGACGACCGCCAGTATTGGCTATTAATCAGGCAGGTTTCCTCAACCGTTGTGCTTGCTTATGCGCCGGCTACTGAGTCCAATAGTAGGCTTGTGTTGGAGATCTTGTTTCCCCTTCCGGTTCTAAGTGAGGTACTTCGTGATGTGGCGCTGGCTGGAATTGAGTTTGTTATTTCTAGTGTTTGCGAGCGTGGCAGGTTCCGTGGAGGGGGCTGACAAGATGCGCGTGTATATTGGTACCTATACCGGCGGCGAGAGCCAAGGGATTTATGCCAGTGAACTGGATCTGAAAACGGGCAAGTTGTCGCCCCCTGAGCTCGCCGCCGAAGTTGACAATCCGACGTTTCTCGCCATTGCGCCCGGCGGCCAGCAGTTATACGCCGCCGGCGAAATCGGCAATTTCAGGGGGAAGAAAGCCGGCGCGGTGAGCGCGTTTGAGATTAACAAGGCCGACGGCAAGCTCACGCTGCTCAATCAAGAGTCGTCCCAAGGCGCCGGGCCGTGCTTTGTTTGCGTCGATCACACCGGCCAGTGCGTGTTGGTGGCCAACTACGGCGGCGGCAGCATCGCATCGTTGCCTATCGAAAAAGGGGGCAAGTTGGCCCCCGCCGCGTCGAGCATCCAGCATGAAGGTTCGAGCATCGACAAGAGCCGCCAGGCAGCGCCGCATGCGCACTCCATCAATGTCGATCCCACGAACAAGTACGCGCTCGCCGCGGATTTGGGGCTCGATAAGATTTTGATCTATGACCTGGACCCCAAGGCCGCCACGCTCAAGCCGCACGATCCGGCCTTCGCCGCTACGGTCCCAGGCGGCGGGCCGCGGCACCTCGCGTTTCATCCCGACGGCAAGTTCGCGTTTGTCTGCAACGAGATGCTCTCCAGCGTCACCTCGTTTGCCTACGATGCAAAGCAGGGCCAGCTCACGTTACTCGAAACGCTCAGCACGCTGCCGCAGGATTACAACAAGCCAGGCAACAGCACGGCCGAAGTGCTCGTGCATCCCAATGGCAAGTTTGTTTACGTCTCGAATCGGGGGCATAACAGCATCGCGATCTTCGCGTTTGACGCCGCGACCGGCAAGTTGCAAGCGCTCGGCCATCAATCAACGAACGGAAAAACGCCGCGCAACTTCGGCATTGATCCAACCGGCCAGTACCTCCTCGCGTGCAACCAGGATTCCCACACCGTGCAGGTGTTCCGTATCGACCCGGCCACCGGCGAGCTCGTTGCCACCGGCGATTCGATCACGGTCCCCATGCCGGTCTGCGTGAAATTTCTCGCACACGAGTAACGCCGCAGAGTCGCCGGGAATTCAGGAGTTCGCGCTTCACCGCGCTGTGGATCGCCCTGTGCATCGGGCCATTTGCTGGGGCTCTTTGTCGGGCCTTCCTTGCCCCTGCGCGGCCTGCGCACTACATTGAAGCTGCGCGCTCCAGTGCGACTCTTCGCGAGATCTTGTCATGGATTTGAATGTTTTGGCGGTGAACAACAACGTGGCGGATGTGCAGTTGGCGGGGCCAATTACGCAGATGCAACTCTCGCCTTTGCAAGAGCCGCTGGTCGCCTTGCTGGGTCCGCATGCGTACCGCCACGCGATTTTGCTCGACCTGCAAAACAGCGAACACATCGATTCCAGCGGCGTGAACTGGCTCCTCACGTTGCATCGTCGGGCCCGCGAACAAGGGGGCCGCCTGGTGCTGCATTCGCTGCCGCCGCTGGTCGATAACGTGCTCAAGGTGCTGCGGATGACATTGGTCTTCGAAATTGCGCCGTCGCGTGAGGCAGCGTTTCAAATGCTCGCGGGAGAAGATACATGACTTTCGGGCCAGGTCAGGGATTTCCCATCGACAATATCCAGAGCATGCCGCCGGAACTCGTCTTTCAAGCGCTCATCGAGCAGGCGGTGCGCGTCGCGGCGAGCGACCTGTTCGTGCTCGCGGATGAAGACTCCGTGAAGCTTTGCCTCCGCTGGCTGGGGGCGATGCACACGCTCGCGCACGTGTCACGCGAGCAAGGCCGCCACATTCTCAACGTCATCAAGGCGGAAGCCGGCATCGACATTGCCGAGCGCCGGCGACCGCTCGGCGGACGACTCCTCTACGAGCGCGGCGAGACCCGACTCGATCTCCGAATCAACACGATCCCCACGCTGTTTGGCGAAGATCTCGCCATTCGCGTGCTCGATCGCAAGATTGGCCTGTTGAGCATCGACCAGTTGGGCATGACGCGCACGGAGCAAGCACGGCTGAGAGCCTTATTGAAGTCGCCGAGTGGGCTGCTGCTCGTGGCCGGTCCCACCGGCACCGGCAAGACCACCACGCTCTATGCTTGCATTCAACACCTCAACAATGGTGAGCGCAAAATCAACACGCTGGAAGACCCGGTGGAGTATTCGGTCAAAGGGGTGCGGCAATCGCAAGTCCAGCCGATGCTGGGGGTGGATTTTCCCGAACTCTTGCGGAGCGTCCTGCGGCAATCGCCGGACATTATCATGATCGGCGAGATTCGCGATCAGGAGACCGCCATGACCGCCGTGCGGGCCGCCAACAGCGGGCATCTCGTCCTCGCCACGCTCCACGCGCCGGTCGCCGCGCATGCCGTGCAAAACATGCTCAACCTCGGCGCGCATCCCTATTTCCTGGCGAATTGCCTGCTGGGCGTCGTGGCGCAGCGCCTCGTCCGCGTGCTGAATCCGGAATCTCGCGTCTCGTACGACATTTCCGAATCGCCGGCCACGTTCGCCGACATCCAAACTTTGCTAAGTCCCGGCGAAGGCCAGAACATCTATGGCCCCGGCGCACTCGGTCACGACGCTGTTCCGCCCTACATCGCGCGGACCGGCCTGTTCGAAGTGCTGACCATGAACAAAGAACTCCGTCGCCTGGTCGCCGAGGCCCGCCCCGCCGAGGAAATTGAACGCCAGGCCATTGCGCTGGGAATGGTTGAATTCCGCCGCGCGGCGCTCCTGAAAGTCGCCCAAGGGGTCACGAGCATCGAGGAAATGATGCGCGTCGTGCCGAGCGCGCATTTGGGGGCGGAGGACTAATCGCTGACGTTAGTGTGAGGGTGTGACGATCGCTCACCGCACGACAAAAACATCGCGGAGTACAGCCACCCAGGTTCCCGAAACCGCCCACGCGAGCGCCGTACAGTTCAGCACGACGGTCAGCCAATAAATCGCCTGAAAGTTAGCCTTTCTCGTCTTATGGCGATACCGCCGCTGAGCGAGGAGTGCGCCGGGCCAGCCCCCTAACAGGCTCAGCCAATGTAACGTGTTCTCAGACGTTCGCCAGCGATAGTTCACCGCTGCCAACTTATCGGAACCATAAGCCCAAAAAGTCACGCCGCTGACAATCAGATATAGCAGCGGTACAAATACGGAAGTCTTTTCATAATACGCCAGTGCAACCAGGGTGGAGTAGAATGCGACCACGATTGCCGCCACATTCGAACCGGTGGCCGCGCGTGGGGCGGAAGTCGCTTCGTCCAGATAGCACGCATCGCGTGCCCGAAGACGATCCTGCGAGTCCCTTTCGATCTCGTAGGTCAATTGATCGCCCTCGGTGGGTCGCCGAAGACCTCGATTCGAGAACGCGGTGATATGCACGAAGACCTTATCCCCTCCCGCGCTCGGCGCAATGAACCCAAACCCCCGCTCATCGTTCCAGTCGCGAAGACGTCCGTGATGCCGCATGCGCCGGGTTTACCGCTGAAAGTAGACGCCGTAATGGACAGATTGATCCCTTGTTTTGCCATGCTAATGTGGCAATGACAAGCGTGCAATTCTCCGCGGCATCAATTATGCTACGAGTCCAACCTGTTTTTCCCACCTTTAGCTTTTTGCTCAGGAGTCCACACATGCGTTGCACGCACTTGTTCCTTTTTGCTCTCACACTCGTCGTGGGAGCGGCTAGCGTTCAGGCCGAAGAGAAATTGAATACGCCGCCGGAAGGCTTCACGGCGCTCTTCAACGGCAAGGATCTGACGAACTGGAAAGGACTCATGAAGGGTCCCAATGATAACCCCATCAAGCGCGCTGCGCTCTCGCCTGAGGACGCGAAGAAATTCCAAGCGGAAGCGGATGAAGATATGCGGAAGCATTGGAGCGTCAAGGACGGGATCATCGTCTTCGACGGCAAGGGGCGCAGCCTCTCGACCGCCAAGGACTATGGCGATTTTGAAATGTACGTCGATTGGAAGATCGAGCCCAAGGGGGACAGCGGCATCTATTTGCGCGGCACGCCGCAGGTGCAGATTTGGGATACCGAACTCAAGAACGGCGCCCACGT
The DNA here is from genome assembly GCA_963205385.1 of Planctomycetota bacterium. Taxonomy (GTDB): domain Bacteria; phylum Planctomycetota; class Planctomycetia; order Pirellulales; family Pirellulaceae; genus JAEZGD01. The sequence goes on from CAUJKE010000097.1 coordinate 11,334, forward strand.
CGGCTCCGGCGGCTTGTACAACAACAAGACCCACCCGAGCACCCCCTCGGTGAAAGCCGACAAGCCGGTCGGCGAGTGGAACACGTTCTACATCAAGATGGTCGGCGATAAGGTGACCGTGAAGCTCAACGGCGTGCTCGTCGTCGATAACATCCCGCTGGAAAACTATTGGGACTACAGCCAGCCGATCTTCGCCAAGGGGCCCATCGAATTGCAGAACCACGGCAACACGCTGTACTTCCGCAACATCTATATCAAGGAGCTATAAGCGTCCCGCAGGGACGACGTCGTCTGACAGACGGGGGCCACGCCCCGCGCGCCCCCGCTGACGCCGGCCCAAGAACGAGGAAAGGCGCGCCGAGTATGAAACTCGACGCGCCATGAGACCGGGTTCGCCTCGGTTCCGAGCGAAGCAAACGTGGGATAAATCGAAGGCTGGCTCGTACGCTGACGACTTCGTCGGATTAGCGTGGGGGACACAAGACGCGGTCGCCTGCAAGTCATCCTTCAACAAGGTTGATTACAACGTGCTAGCAGCGACTTTGCAATCACTAAGTGGGTGTAGCGGTTGATATTTTCGCTGAAATTCCGTGGACTCCCCTTATCTGAGGGAAAAACCACGCTTCGCTACCTCCCCTATCGGCGGCGATGGGGGCAAGATAGGGTGCGTTTTTGATCGCACTCGCGCGCGGAAGCCTTGATGTCCACCATTCCCCAAGTCGTGCTCAAGCCCCGCAAGGCGGCCCCATTCTTTGGTCGTCATCCCTGGGTGCTCGCCACCGCGATCGACACGATTACCGGCGAGGTGCAAGACGGCGACATCGTGGATTTAACAGCCGAGAACGGACATTGGATCGCGCGCGGAATTTTCAACGGGCGAAGCCACATTCGCGTGCGGTTGTATACCTGGAACGCGGACGAAACGCTCAACGGCGATTTTTGGCGCGGGCGAATGCAAACCGCGCTCGCTTTGCGCACCGAACTAGGCTACACCGCGCCCCGCGGCGCGGCGCGGTTGATTTACAGCGAAGCAGACGGGCTCAGCGGGCTGATCGTCGATCGCTTTGCCGAATACCTCGTGGTGCAACCGACAGCGCTCAGCATGGCGCGCCGCCTTGACGAACTGGTTCCCATCCTCGCCGGCCTCGCATCGCCGCGCGGCATTATCGTCCGCGCGGAACCGAGCATGGCGAAGCTGGAAGGTTTCGAGATGACGCCGAGCGTCGCATGGGGCGATTCGCCGGAAGACATCGTGTTTCTGGACGAACATGGCGTGCAGTTCGGCGTGCAACTGTTGCAGGGCCAGAAGACTGGCTTCTATCTCGATCAGCGCGAGAATCGCCGCGTCGCCGCCGGCTACTTCGCAGGTCGCAGCGTGCTCGACGTTTGCTGTTATAGCGGCGGGTTCGCGCTCGCCGCCGCCAAACTAGGCCATGCCAAGTCAGTCCTCGGCATCGATTCCAGCAGTCACGCCATTGAGCTCGCCAAAGCCAACGCGCAACTGAATGAACTCACCAACGTGCAATTCGAAACCGGCGAATGTTTTGAAACATTGGAAACGCGGCGCACTCGCGGCGAGCGTTACGATGCCATCGTGCTCGACCCGCCTAAATTCGCGCGGGGGCGGCGGGGCGTGGATGTCGCGCTCCGGGCGTATCATCGGCTGAATCAACTGGCCGTGGAATTGCTCACCCCAGGCGGCATCCTGGTGACGTGCAGTTGCAGCGGCGGCGTGATGCCTGAAGATTTTCAGTCGATGCTGCTAGGCGTGGCGATGAAGACCAAGCGCGACATTCAAATCCTGGAGCGGCGCGGCGCGGCGCCAGATCACCCCGTTCGCGTGACGTGCGCCGAGAACGAGTATCTCAAGTGCTTCATTTGTCGCGTGTCGTAGGTCCACGTCGCTTCCCGCGTTAACCACTCGGGTTAGTCCAGCGGCGTGGCGATGGGGGCTTGCAGCTTTTCCGGGGCGAAGACGTCGTCGTACTGCGTTTGCGCAAGGCGAATGAGCAGCACCTTCTGTTCGCCAGCGGCGCCGGACGCAAAGAACTGCTTGCCAATTCCCTTCTGATCCGCGGAACAAGACGCCACGATGACTTCGCCCGGCGAGAGCACCAGCTCCATTTTCAATTCGCCGACGATCTTGTGTTCCTTGCCTGCTTCGGGATGAAACATCCCTTCCTGGCCAACCCAACGCTGTTTGGTTGCGCCGTGTTCAATCTCCGGCACCAGTTCGATTCGCACCCGCCCATCCCCCTGCGGAAACGCCTTCACGGCGAACAAGCACTGCGCATTGTGAAACGTTTGGCCGGTGAGCGCGCCGTCGTGTTGCATTAGCAGCGTCAGTTCTTCGCGGGGACTCCCCGTCAGAATAACGCCGCGCTTGCCGGCGCGCGTTTGTAATTGTCGCTGCGTCGCTGTGACATCGCCGCCAGCGTTGAACCCACCGCCGGCCACCGCCAAGGGGTCGGCCTTTTCATCCAGCAACGTTCGCAAGAGCGGCGGCATCTGTGATCCGCAGATTCCCATCCGCATGCCGTTTTGATGCAAACAGACGCGGATCGGGCTGGGAAGTTGCTGCTCGTCAATCGACCGCCAGATTTCGTCCTGCCGGGCCTGGGCTTCGCCGGACATCCGCACAAAGGCGATTTCCAACGTGACCGAATCCGTCGACATTTTGGCGACCGGCAGACTCGGCGGCGCGCTGGCTTCTTCTTTCCAAAACGCGCAGCCCCCCACCATCGCCACGAGGGAAACTCCCCCAAGCAACAGGAAGGGCCAGTAATGTCTGCCGAACAACATCCGTGTCTCGAAAATTGCAGAACCCGCGGCGCAGCGGCGCTGCTGGCGGGCGGAAAGTACCAAAGCGGCCGTTTTCCGTCAACAGTTCCTATTTCTTGCCCCACCTTTGGGAAGGGCTCTCCCCTTGTCGGTCTGAAGTCCTGAAACTATCCTGACCAGTTTACTTGGTTTAGCTTTGGAGCCTCCCATGCGACACGTGCTGTCTGCCGTGGTGCAAAACGTGCCTGGTGTGCTCGCGCACATTTCCGGCATGCTCGCCTCGCGCGGTTACAACATCGACTCTCTCGCCGTGGGCGAGACGGAAGATCCCAACCTCTCGCGGATGACGTTCGTCGTCGTCGGCGACGCCCGCGTCCTGGAGCAAGTTCGCAAGCAACTCGAGAAGATCGTCACGGTGGTGAAGGTCGTCGATGTCAGCGCTCAGGATTATGTCGAGCGCGACCTGATGTTGCTCAAGATCAAGGCTCCCGCCGGCACGACGCGGACGGAGATTCGCGAACTCGTCGATATCTTCCGGGGCAAAATCGTCGATGTGGGCGCCGAGGAAATCGTCATCGAAATCTCCGGCCGCGAAAGCAAGATTCAGGCGTTCATCGAACGGATGCGTCCCTACGGCATCACGGAACTGGTCCGCACCGGCCGCATCGCCATGGTCCGCAGTGGCCAAGGCGAGTCTGAATCCGCCCCGGTCGAAGAGTCCGGCTCCATCAATAAATTCGTCAACCAACCGGTGAAGTAGCCTCAGCGAAATCGCCTCATCGCCAACTTGCATTCCTCGTACATTCTTCAGTTCAACTCGGAAACGCACATGCCTGCCAAAATCTATTACGATAACGACGCCGATCTCTCCGCCCTCAAAGGCAAGACCATTGCCATCTTGGGTTACGGTTCCCAAGGACACGCCCAAGCCCAGAACCTCAAGGACAGTGGCTTGACGGTGATTGTCGGCCAGCGTCCCGGCAGCCCCAATTACGACCTGGCCGTTGAGCATGGCTTCAAGCCGGTCTCGGCCGCCGAGGCCACCGAGGCCGCCGATGTCGTCAACATCCTGCTCCCCGATGAAGTGCAAGGGGATGTTTATCGCAACGACATTCGCCAGCACCTCAAGCCGGGCAACATCCTGATGAGCTCGCACGGGTTCAACATGCACTTTGGCCAGGTCGAGCCGCCGCAGGGGGTCGCTGCGATGCTCGTCGCCCCCAAAGGCCCCGGCCATTTGGTGCGGAGCGAATATGTCAAAGGGGGCGGCGTGCCGTGCCTGATCGCGTTGGGCGCGAACGCCTCGCCGGACACGCTCAAGGCTGGCCTCGCATATGCAAAGGGAATTGGCGGCACGCGCGGCGGGGTGATTGAAACCACGATCGCCGAAGAGACCGAGACCGACCTGTTCGGGGAGCAAGTCGTCCTCTGCGGCGGCGTCAGCGAACTGGTCAAAGCCGGTTTTGAAACGCTGGTGGAAGCCGGCTATCAACCGGAAATGGCCTACTTCGAGTGCATGCACGAGCTGAAGCTGATCGTCGATTTGTTCTACCAAGGCGGTTTGAACTACATGCGGTATAGCGTGTCGAACACGGCCGAGTTCGGCGATTACACCCGTGGCCCGCGAATCATCACCGACGAGACCAAGCAGGTGATGAAGCAGATTCTCAAAGAAATTCAAACCGGGCAATTCGCCAAGGAATGGATCCTCGAGAACCGGGCCGGCGCCCCTGCGTTCAAAGCCGTCCGCCGCCTCGAACGCCAGCATCCGCTCGAAGAAGTCGGCCGCCGCTTGCGCAAGCTGATGAAGTGGATTGACTCCAAAGAAGTGTAGCCGCCGTTGGCGGAATATCGAAATCCGAATATCGAAATCCGAAACGAAGAGCAGGCGTTCTTTGTTTCGGATATTTGGATTTTGGTTTTTGAATTTGTTTCGGATTTCGACATTCGATATTCGGATTTAGACCTATGACCTACCCTGCCGCCATCAACGTCTTCGACTCCCTCCAACCTGGCGACCGCGTCGAGATCACCCACGAGGTGAAGGTTGGCTTTCGCAAGTGGTCCAGCGTCACCACGGGGGAGGTCGTCAGCAAAGAGCGCCGGCGGCATGGCCTGCACGAGAAGCGCAACTTCGACGACAAGGTCTGGAGCGACTGTTTGGTGCTCAAACGCGACGACGGCGAATTGACGACCATCACGCTGGATGAGTTTTCGGACCTGCGGAAAGTGTAGGCGTCGCGAGCACCCACACGCGTCCGCATCGCCTTCGACCCTGAAAAGCCGCGTCGCGCCAGCGCCCTCGTTCCGAGTTTTCTTTCGCGTCTGGCCGTTCTATAATTAGCAATCAAGCGGTCGCAACCCTGCGCCGCCTTTGATAAGGAGAGACCTATGGCAACCGTCGATATCGAAGCCCTGCTGAAAAGAGTCGAGAGTCTCGAATCGGAGGTCGCAGAATTACGGGCGAGAGTTGCACCAAGGAAAAAGCACTGGCGCGAACTGGCGGGTAGTTTTAGCGGGAATGAGGTCATGCGCGCCATTGACGAAGCAGCGCTGCGCTATCGCGAGGCAGACCGTGAGGCGGCCCGCAACGATCCAACCTATTTCGACGATCATGATGAGGATGAGGGTGAGAAGGAGGACGAAGGATGATTCTGCTTGATACCGATCATCTCACCGTGTTTCGTTACCGAGAAAGCTCCCTCAATGCCAAACTTATGGCGCGAATTGCTGCGTCCAATGACGTAGATGTAAGGTCATGCGATGTCAGCCTGGAAGAACAGTTGCGCGGTTGGCTAGCCGAGATACGTCGGCGTTCCGGTAATGCTTTGCGCCAAGTGGAGGTTTACAAACAACTGACGGGATTAGTCGAGGACTACCAGGCGTGGAACATGCTTCATTTTGACGTCCAGGCCGCGAATGTCTTTAACGCACTTCGGGCGCAGCGCGTACGCATCGGCACACAGGATCTGAAGATCGCGGCTATTGCCCTCGCCAACGACACGTTACTCCTATCCGCCAACTTGCGAGACTTCCAACAGGTTCCCGACTTGCGAGTTGAAGACTGGCTATATTCGGATCCTCGATAGGATTTCATGACCACCCACCCCCTCCACACGCATCACGAACGGCAATTCGAAGCCAATCGCTTTGTCTATCCAGTGCTCAGCCGGCGGAGCAGGGGGATTTCGCTGGGGGTGAATCTCAACCCGGACAAGATCTGCAACTTCGATTGCATCTATTGTCAGGTCGATCGCACGACCACGAGCGAGACGAAGTTTGTGTCGCTGGAGCCACTGTTGCGGGAACTCGCAGAGTTGCTGGCGCTGTCCGCGAGCGGCGAGATCTTTCAGACAACGAAGTTCGCCAACACGCCGCGCGCCTGGCAACGACTCAACGATATTGCTTTCAGCGGCGATGGCGAGCCGACGACCTATACCAACTTTGACGAGATCATCGCCCAGTGCGCCAATCTCAAACGAAAGCTCGGTCTCGACGACGTGAAAATGGTGCTGATCACCAACGCCAGCATGCTTCATCGGCCGCATGTGCAGCGCGGGCTGGAAATTCTCGACCAAAACCAGGGGCAAGTTTGGGCGAAGCTGGAGGCGGGAACGGAGCAGTACTTTCGCCTGATCGATCGGACAAAGATTCCTTTTCGCCAGATTTTGGACAACATTACCGCGGCCGCCCGGGTGCGCCCGCTGGTCATTCAATCGCTGTTCATGCGCGTCGCCGGCGAGCCTCCTCCCGAAGCGGAACTTGCGGCCTTTTGCGACCGGTTGAATGAAATTACCTCCGCTGGCGGGCAGATTTCGCTCGTGCAGATCTATACCGTCGCCCGGCGCCCCGCGGAAAGCTACGTCACGCCGCTGGAGGACGCCGAAGTGGACGCCATTTGCAAGCTGGTCATCGCCCGCACCGGCCTGGCGGCCGAGAGCTTCTACGGCGCAACCAGTTGATCCCCTCGCATTTTTGCTCGCGAACGGACGCGATTGCCCATGTCCTCCAGCCCGAGTTTCTTCTCCCGCTTGCGTCGGCTATCATGGGAACGAAGATACACCTCCTCAAGGAATGTGGCATGAACTCGTTTTCGTTCGCGGCCTTGCTCGCACAGGCCCAGCGGCCCATTGGTCAACTCCCCCCACAACCACCTGCGGCCGACGGTTTCCCGTGGGGCATGGTGCTGTTTGGCGCCGCGGCGCTGGCCGTTATTCTGCTGATCATTCTGGGCATCGTGGTCTTGGCTTATGGCAAGATGTGGTTTCAGGCGTACATGTCTGGCGCGGATGTCAGCATTTTCTCGCTAATCGGTATGGGCTTTCGCCAGGTGCCGCCGCGCGTCATCGTGCAGGCGAAGATCATGGCCTATCAGGCGGGGCTCGATATCAGCAAGCGGGGCATCACCACTACGCGGCTCGAAGCGCATTACCTCGCAGGCGGCAACGTGATGAACGTGATCCGCGCGCTGATCGCCTCGCAACGCGCCGGCATCGAGCTTGATTTCGATCAAGCGGCAGCCATCGACCTGGCCGGGCGCGACGTGCTGGAGGCCGTGAACACTAGCGTTAGCCCGCGCGTCATCGATTGTCCCGATCCGCACCGCAGCGCGACCGGCTACCTCTCGGCCGTCGCCAAGAACGGCATCGAAATGCGCGTGAAAGCCCGCGTGACCGTGCGGACGAACCTCACCCAACTCATCGGCGGGGCGACGGAGGAGACCGTCATCGCGCGCGTTGGCCAAGGCATCATCAGCGCCATCGGTTCCGCCAACTCGCATTTGGAAGTGCTGGAAAACCCCGATCGGATCAGCAAGGAAGTGCTCCACCGCGGCCTCGATTCGCACACGGCGTTCGCGATCGTCTCGATCGATATCGCGAACATCGAAGTTGGCGATAACATCGGCGCGCGATTGCAAGCCGATCAAGCGGAAGCGGACACCCGCGTCGCGCGGGCCGAAGCCGAACAGCGGCGGGCGGAAGCGGTCGCCTTCGAGCAGGAAATGAAAGCCAAAACGGCCGAGAACCGTGCGAAGCTCGTGCTCGCCGAAGCCGATGTTCCCAACGCCATGGCGGAAGCCTTTCGCAAGGGCCATCTCCAAGCGCGCACGCTCGTCGATGGCCGCTAAACAGGAGCGATCCGGTTTGCACGCCCGTGAGGTTTGGCTTACCGTGGTAGAGTTGTTGTCGACATTTTCCAGTTTTCTCAGGATGCACCCCCATGAAGTCACGTCTCGCATTGCTTTTGACCCTGCTTGGAACCGTCTTATTCGGTTGCGCGCTTAACGCCCAAGAGAAGAAACAGCCCCAACCGGATACGCCGTCGGAGATCACCGTCGTGCGGGCGTTTCCTCACCTGCGGATTCGTCGCCCGGTCGTCTTCACCAACGCCGGCGATGGGAGCAATCGAATGTTCGTGTGCGAACAGCAAGGGGTGATTCGCGTTCTGCCTAACGATGAACAGGTGAAAGAGGCGGCGGTGTTTCTCGATATCGAGGACCAGGTCGTTTACAAGGATAAGGAAAACGAAGAAGGATTGCTGGGGCTCGCGTTTCATCCCAAGTTCAAGGAAAACGGCCAGTTCTATTTGTATTACAACACAACCGAGAAGCCGCATACGTGCGTCTTGTCGCGGTTCACGGTGTCCAAGGACGATCCCAACAAAGCCGATCCCAACAGCGAACAAGAACTGCTCCGCATCGATCAGCCGTACTGGAATCATAACGGCGGCACGCTTTGTTTTGGTCCCGATGGGATGCTCTATATCGGCCTCGGCGATGGCGGCTTGGCCAGAGACCCGCACGGGAATGGTCAAAACCTCAAGACGTGGCTCGGCTCGCTGTTGCGGATCGACGTCGATCATCAGGACGCCGGCAAACCATACGCCGTGCCCAAGGATAATCCGTTCGTGAATCAACCCGGCGCCCAGCCGGAAATCTTCGCCTATGGCTTCCGCAACATCTGGCGAATGACGTTCGACCGCGCGACCGGCGACTTGTGGGCGGCCGATGTCGGCCAGGATCTGTGGGAAGAGATCGATATCGTCGTCAAAGGGGGCAACTACGGTTGGAACTTGCGCGAAGGCGCCCACAAGTTCGGCGAGAACGGCTCCGGCCCCCGCTCGGACTTGATCGAACCGATCTGGGAATATCATCACGACATCGGCAAGTCGATCACCGGCGGCTACGTCTATCGCGGCAAAAAGATTCCCGCGCTGCAAGGCTGCTACCTCTATGGCGATTACGTCTCCGGCAAGCTCTGGGCACTGAAGTACGATCAGAAGGCCCGTAAGGTCATCGCCAATTACGCCATTGTGCTCGACCATAAGAAGTTGCCGGCGGACAACATCACCGTCATCACCTTCGGTGAGGACGAGCAAGGCGAAGTGTACTTCACCGACTCGTTCGGCTTCATCTACAAATATCAGCCCCTGAAGTAAGCGCTTGCCGCTGAGTGGCCGGCCACTTAGCTCACCAACTTGCTTACCATCCGCATAAGGAGGCTGTTGAAAAAGTCGTTTAACGGCTAGCCGAAGGCGACTGCGGGCGACCGATGCGAAAACGACTCACGCCGACGCCTTCGGCTAGCCGTTAAACGATCGAGACCTACACTTTCAACAGCTTCCAACGCGGATGGGGTCGTGGTCTTGTGACCGACGTGATGATCGGAAACGGATTGATCGGTGGTCGCTCCGCGGTCAACCGGCGGAAGATCCTGGTGAGAGTCTATCGCTGCCGTTGCAGTAGTCATCGCAGTAGCCGCGAAAACTCTGGAGATGGAACGGCAAACGCCTTTGCTTGCTCTGCTCCGCTGGTTCACGGCGCGAACTGCCTGGCGACTTGAGCGGGGTCCAACGATTGCCAGGCGGGGTTGTCTTTTAGCTGCGGTAGCTCAGTGGGTTTGAAAGCTGCTGGCCGCCATGTTTTGGCGAACGCTGGCGAGCCGTCCACGCCGCCACTGCCTTGATTATCCGCCGCTTTCAGAAGCACGCCGTTATCGGCCCGCAGCGCGAGCTGGCCGCCGGTTGCGAACAGGCGGTTGCCGGTTAGTTCGATCGTCGCGACGGCGCTGGCCGGCGTGCTGCCGATGATCCGGATGGCAGGCTCGTGGCGTGCGAAGATGTGGTTGTTTTCGATCGTCAAGTTGCCAGGCGTGGCGCCTTGGTGTTCGCGCGAGTAGATCCCGCAACCGCCGGCATCTGCGATCCAGTTGTCGCGAATGATGGCGTCCGCAGCGGCTTGAATGCCATGGTCGCCGGTCTTCCAAATCAAGTTGCCGACGATCACGTTGCGATCCCCTTTCCGTGTGCCATACACGGTGATGCCGGGATACTTGGTGTCGTGAATGATGTTGCCGACAATGCGATTGTTGAAACTACCGAGTTTGATCTCGATGCCGTCGCCTTGGCTCACCTCGGGGCCGTTCAGATGGTGAATGTAATTGTTCTCGATCACCGAATCGGCAAACGTCGCCTTGGCGTCATTCGCCCCGAGATAAAATGCTTCACCGTGGTCCGCCGTGTGGTGAATGTGGTTGCGACGAAACGTCATCCGACGATATTCACTCCCAGGGTTATTGCAGGTGATCGCCACGCCGCCGATGTGGTGAATATGCAGCTCTTCCAGCACGACGTCGCTGGACGTCTGGCCGCTGCCATCGTTGCCGATCCGAATCGCGGTGGAACCGCCGGTGATTTCAAGGCCGCGAAGCGTCAGGTATTGGCAGCCTTCCAGGTTCAGCGTGTTTTGCTCGGCATCGGGCCGTTTGAAGACCACGCGCTGGTTGTCCGCGGCGCGAATGATGATCGGCTTGTCCGCCGTGCCGCGATGCCCCAGCACCAACCGCCGCGCGTGCGCGTAAGTGCCTTCCGTCAAAACAACTTCGTCGCCAGGCTGCAGCGAACTTCCGTCAAGGCGGGAAAACCAATCCCCTTGCGGAGACAGCGAAATCGTTTCCGCAACGCTCGTCGCGGCCAGCGCGAGCACCAGGGCCAGGCTCCCGACTCCGAGGGCAGAGAATTTTGCAAGCATGAATGTGTCATCCGCGGATGGAAGCACTTTCGCCTCCGCCTGCGCATCGCCCCGCTTCAGGACAAGGCACACGCCAGCGCGCGGCGGAAGTTCGTGCAGTAGGTGGCGTCCGGTAAAAAACTTTCTGGTTTTGTGAACACTAGCGCCGCGACTTGCGTGACAAGGTTTCTGGACCCCATCCAGCTCGTCTGGATGGTGAACCAGATGGTGTGCTAACCGCATTGCCGCTGCGTTCTTCAAAGACCTTATCCGCGTTGTACGGATAGTGAATGAGATTCTAGGCTACCGGTCGGCGCGTGGCGCCGGTAGCCCACAGGACTTCTTCACCATCGGGGCGAGCCCGATGGGGTCGTGGTGTTGGTGCATCTTGCTTTAGCTCACCAGCTTGCTCACCATCCGCACAAGGCGGATTGGGTCGTGATCTTGTGGCTGATGGGAAAAATCGGCAACTTATTGATCACTTCCGATTACGCGCTCAAGTCCCCAAGGCGGGAGCCGTGGCCGCGCTGGGCGATCAAGGCGGCAAGTTGTTCGGGGCTGACGATCCAACCGCGGCAATGGGCGCTGCGGCAACCGCATTCAATCGCGGCCTCGGCCGACCAGGCGTAGTCGATTGTGAGTTCTTCCCCCGGTTGCAGCGTGCGCCGCGCGCGGACGATCACTTCGTGTTCGTGCGGGTCCGCGTCGTCAGGTGTGTAGTTGATGAGCTCGCATGTCGGCTCGCAACTGTGATTCAAATAGCAGAACGGCTCGTCCGGTTCGAGCAGGCGGCCATCGCTGAGGTCGATGGAATACTCGGAAGCTTCGGAATCATCGAAGAGGACCGCGCCGCTCACCCGCCCCACCTGTTGACCACGGCGCAACCGACGGCGCGCGAAGACCCCTTGTCCGTATTTGGAAACACCAACGTAGACAGAGGGTTCAAGTTCGGACATCCCACACCTACGAATCTTCCCGCGAAGTTCATTATTGGCAGAATAGTCTACAATTTCCAGGCGGGGCGGATTTGAAAGGTTTTTACGCTGGTTTTTCGCCCATGAGGGGGCCAAATTTTGTTGCCAGCGGCCAGAGTTGATATTTCCGCAGCTCTTGCCCGCTTCTCGTCATCCACCGTCGTCAGGTCGCGCTCCCGCGGACTCCAGTTCTGTAAATCGCCCCTTCGGGTCCAGCCGTTCCCCCACTGGTATCTCCAGCCGCTCCGCCAGACCCAGAAACGTCTCCCACTCCTCCGCCGTCAGCTTCACCCGCGCCAGCGCCGTTCCTCCAATTCCTTAGCTCCGCCACCCAGCCTGCCCCAATTCCCAACTAATGCACAACATCCTCGCCATTTCTCCTATTGACGTTTCCCACGACACCCACAACCTCAACAAGTGACCGTATGTACCCCGCGGGCACTCTTCGCAAGACTTCTCTGGCACATGACCGATCCATTTGATACAGTCCGCCCGCTTCTCAATCCGTTTGCCGCGACGCATGAGGCATTCTCGATGCTTACAGGCCGCCGTTTGTTGTTACTTGCCTGCTTGTTTTTCGCCACGCTGCTGACCGGCTGCGGCGAGCGACCGTTCATCAATTACGGGCTCGTCGATCCGTGGAGTCGCCGCGCTTGGAAGGAAGATGAACGTTTCGGACCGACATATTACACCAAGCGGGACGAGCTACGAGCGCTCCGCAAGACGGTCGGCCGCGCGGGATCGGCCGAGCAAGAACGCCTGGCGGTTGATTTGGCGGCGCGATTGAAAGCGGAAGAACACCCTGTGCTGCGGGGGGAGATCATTCGCACGCTCGCTAGCATTCCTTCCCCGATCGCCGCCGACGCACTCCGTCAGGCGACGGCCGATGCCGATCCCGACGTGCGCGTGATTGCCTGCGAAGCGTGGGGGCGACGTGGCGGGGAAGATGCGCGTCAAGCGCTCGCACAAGTTCTGGGAAGCGATACGGATGCCGATGTGCGGATCGCCGCCACGCGCGAACTCGGACGTTTCAAGAATGATCCGCAAGCCATGCAAGCCCTAAAGTTAGCCTTGAATGAAAACGACCCCGCGATGCAGTTTCGCGCCGTCGAGTCGCTCAAGAACATGAGCGGCCGCGATTACGGCAGCGACCTGGTGGCCTGGAAGGAGTTTGTCGATGGCGGAAATCCGGAGGAGCCACAGGCGCCTTCCCTAGCCGAGCGGTACTTGCCTTGGTACTAATTACCTTAGCCGCCTGGTTGCTATTTTCGCCCTCGCTTGCGCGGTGCGCCTCCTTGCCTGAACTCGCGAAACCAGAACAGTTTAAGCGTCTGCTAGCAGATTGTTGTGAATTAACCCGCAGGGCGGTGAACTCTGACCGCTCAGACGCCGATATGAACGCTACCGCGCATTTCGACCGTGGATCGAACCAGATCGGTATAATGGTGCGCGCGGTTAAATTTTGTCTCATGGTTCGATTTCCACAGTCAGGCCCTCGCGCCAAACAGGCTCGTTGCTCCTCTCGAGTATGATTTTGGCGGTAAGGATTACCATGGCGATGATTCGTCCGTCGCTTTCGGTTTGCGCTCTGCTCACAGGCTTATGCTGCGCTTCTGGTTCACTGCTCGCTCAAGATCCGTCCGGCGACGAAGGCTTGCAGTTGACGGCGCCTCGCATTGATCGCTCGGCGGCTGATGCAATTGCCGAGGCCGATGATGAAGCCGATGACGAAGCTGAATCAGCGCCGCCAGCGCGCGTGGCTGCCGCGCCGCCCAAAGTGGAGACCGCTCAGGAGCGCTCGATCCTCGCGGCGCCCCAGTTGGCACAACCCGCGCCGCTTGAGAGCCTGTTGGAAGCCCCGGCTGAAGTTGCTCGCCAGCGGCGCGCGTTTTCGTCGTACATATTTTCAGCCCCAGCCGCCGACGAAGCGTCCGCTCCCCAGCAAGAAACCATCATCGAAGCCGAACCGCCGGTGAAGTCTGGCGCCGAACCAACGAGTGAAGTTCCGGCGCGCGAGTTGAATCTCGAAGATGCGTCCGCGATGGCGACCGCGGAGATCAAGCTCTCGCCGGAGATGGAAGCGCTGGGGGACCGGATCGATCAGACGCTCACGTGGTATTACGATCGTCCCGAGAATGTCGCCGAGCGGAGCGTCTGGGGCGTGATGCACGCCTTGATTGCCTACGGCGTCGATACGCAGGTGATCGCCGGCAATCGCAAGGTGAACGCGATCGGCTGGGTCTGCTACAACGGTCCGTGCCGCGGACAGCAGTTGTTCTACCTGCAAAACGGCCAGCTCCGGACGCGCCAAGGGCCCGGGGTGCAAGGGCATCACGGTCAGTTCCTGGCGATGCTCGCGCAATCGCGCGTGAAGGAAGACTTCCCCCTTCGCATCGAAGGGCAGGAATTCACCGTCGCCGATCTGATCGAATACGAGAAGCGGACTTGCTACAGCAAAACCGAATTGACCTTCAAGCTGATCGCGCTGTCCCATTATCTGTCGTCGCACGAAACCTGGAAGAACGACCGCGGCGAACAGTGGAATCTTGAAAAGTTGATTAACGAGGAGCTCGCCCAGCCGATCGTCGGCGCGGCCTGTGGCGGCACGCATCGCTTGATGGGGATCAGCTATGCGGTGAACAAACGGCAGAGCCGGGGCGAAGCGTTCACCGGCGAATGGCTCCGCGCCCAGAAGTATGAGCGCGATTACCAAAATTACCTCGTCAAACTACAAAACCGCGACGGCAGCTTTAGCACCGACTGGTTCGCCGGGCGCGCCGACAATGGCGACGAAGATCGCAAGGTGCAAACGACCGGCCACATGCTCGAATGGTTGGTCTATTCGCTCCCCGACGACAAGTTGCAAGACCCCCGCGTCGTCGCCGCCGTGAATTGCCTCAACGACCTCCTCTGGAAAAACCGCACGAGAAAGCTGGAAATCGGCCCCCAGGGACATGCTTTGCATGCCCTCGTCCTCTACCAGCAGCGCTTGTACGGCGCCAAGCCAGGCCAGCGCAATCTGCACCTGGCGAAGCAACCCGGCGCGGTTAGCGAAAAGTAAATGGGTGGCCCGTTCAGAGCGCAGCGAGCCACATCTGGCCGTAGGGGCTCGCTGCGCTGGTAGCGGAAGCCGGTAGACTTCCAACCATTTCGCGCTCGTGGCGGCGACCGACTTCTCGCGCTCTTCTCTTTGCTCCCGTTGCCGAAGTGTGTAAAACTCCTTACGATGCAACGCGGTTTGCGGGGAAGGCATTTCCTTGCCTGCTGAGACGCTGAACAATTCCAGGCTCTCAATCCCTCACGGCACGGCATGCAGTCCATCATCCTCGGCAAGCAATTCTCGATGCTGTTTGAACTCGCCACCCGTCTGGCTGGCGAGTCCGAGGCGGACGCCGTGCTGATTCTGGTCGAGGGGTCTTGTGACTGGGACCAAATCAAGGCCCGCGCCAGTGAAGTCAACACGCTCATCGCCGTCGAGCATGATGACCAGGTCGATGCCGCCCGCGCCGCTGGCTTGCAAGTGGTGCAGGTGGAAATGCCGGACGCTCCGATCTTCGAAAAGCTGACCCAATCCCTCGTCAACTGCGTGGCCGAAGACATGCTCGCCCCTGGCGCCCCGGTCGTGGCCTTGTTCAGCGGCTTTGACGCCGAAAAGATCGATTCGATCAGCTTTCTCAAGTTGGAAGAGCATCTCGGCAAGCTCACGTCCCGCGAGCTCAAGCAGCTCGATACGATCGTCCCGCTGGAAACGCTGCGCGAAGTGGTCGACCTGGCGGTGGAAATCGGCCGCGAAGGCCGCGAAGGCGAGCCGGTCGGCACGATGTTTGTCGTGGGGGATCATCGCAAGGTGCTCTCGCAATGCCACGAAGCCGGCTTCGATCCCGTCAAAGGCTACAGCCGCGAACAGCGCAATTTGCACGATCCGCGAATTCGCGAGTCGATCAAGGAAGTCGCCCAGCTCGACGGCGCGTTCATCGTTTCGTCCGAAGGGATTGTCGAGCGCGCCGCGCAACTCATCGACACGTCGCCGGTCAGCCTGACGCTCTCCAAGGGGCTCGGCTCGCGGCATTGGGCCGCCGCCGCGATCACCAAAAACACCAAGGCAATCGCCGTGGTGGTTAGCGAATCCAACGGCACGGTCCGCATCTTCCAAAACGGCGAGATCGTCCTCCGCATCGAACCCTTCCGCCCCCGCCCCATGAAATGGCGCGGCGGCGAAAATGACCCACCGCCAACGCCAGCAGAGTAGGGACGTTAGTTGTTGCTGGCCGTCGCATCCGGTTGCTTGAGCCGCACCAAGAGCCATTGCTCGGTGCGGTCCTGGCCAAAGTGAATGAGCGCGGGGGCTTCGTCTTTGGTGAGGTTATAGAGTCCCGTCTCCACGATGTTGGTCGTGTTATCGCCGACAGTAAAGGCGACCCGCTGCGTTGCCTTGTCGACGGAGCCTTGAATGAGTTGGGTCTTGTGCGTGTCGGTATCGGTGTAGTTGCCCCGAATGATCCCTTGCTTATTTACGGCGAGTTGGATCGTGACATTCGAAGCTGTTTGGGCGTTGCGACTGAACGCGAACACACCCAGCGGCATCCAGTCGCTGCTGTCGGCGGGAGCAGCCGCGTCGCTTCCGGCGCTCGCCAGCGTTTGCGCGCCTTGATAATACTGGGCCGACGTGCCGGCGTCTTGTCCATCGACGTAGACATTGTCTCCTTGATACGTCACGTTGCTGCCGTAGTTGTAGTAAACAGGCGCCGCGGAATGAAATCCGCACCACGCCCCAGCGGCCGTCCACGTGGCAGGTGTCCACACGCGGCGCGCGTCCCATCCGGCCGCGGCCCAGGCGTTGGGATGATCGGCATACCAACCTTTGCCGTAAGCGCCGTAGTCGCTATAGTTGCCGCGCACGGTGGAAGCGGCGTTGTAGCGCTGCGAAGCGGTCGCGTTGCCAAAGCCTGCGCCGGAGCGATTCTGTCCAGCCGCATATCCAGCGGCGGCGCCTTGCGCTCCGGAGTACTGCGGGTTATTGCGGTTTGACGCGGCAGCCCCGGCCGCCGCGCCTTGGGCTCCCGAATACTGTGGGCTATTGCGATTGTTGTAAGCTGCGCCGGCGGCCGCGCCCTGCTTGCCGGAATATTGTGAACTGTTGCGATTGTTGTATGCGGCGCCGGCGGCGGCCCCTTGAGCGCCTGTGGCCGAATTTCGGTTTTGCGGCATTCCTTCATCCGAGGGCATGCCCAGGAAGCTGTTGAGTTGCCCGCGACTTGGCGATGCCCCAGCGCCGCCAAACCCGCCAGTCCCGGCGTCCGCGCGACCGCCACCCAATCCAGCCGATCCGCCAAACCCGCCGCCGCCTTCGCCAGCGCGAGCACCACCTAGTCCAGCCGATCCCCCGAACCCACCGGAGCCGCCAAATCCTCCGCCGTTGCCTCCAGCAGGGCCGCCGAATCCACCGCGGTCCCCACCAGCGCCGCCGCCGAATCCGCCAGCACCGCCGCGACTTTCGCCACCAGCGCCAAAGCCGCCTCGACTGGCGCCACCACCTCCAAAGCCGCCGCCGCCACCGCGACTTTCACCGGCGCCACCTCCGCCACCACGAGCGCCACCTCCAAAGCCGCGTCCCCAACTGCAAGCGGGAGAGACGCTCAGCGAGAGCAGAATAATTAACGCCGGGAATAAGAATTTTCGGTTCATGAAGATGTTTCCAGAGTGGGCTGTTCGGTGGTGGTGAAGCGGGCGAAGATGAGAGAATGCATTACTTGGCGACCGGGCGACGTTTGAGAACGACTTCCTCGGTATCGGGAAGCGCTTGTCCATCGACGGTTCGCTCGACCGATTGCCATGCGTAGGCGTTGTCGTCCAAGCGCGTGAGCAGGTTGATGGCGGTGGTCGGGGCGCCGCTGCCGGTCGTGCCGTGCATCTCCGCGATCCAGCCGCCGTCGCGCGGTTGCCAGGCGCCGATCGCATGACCGCCATCGGAGCTGAAGTTCCACGACTGCACCTGTCCCGCGAGCGGGTTCCAACCGATGATTTGCACGCCTGTCGTTGCTGTGCCGTCATGGGCCGTGAGTTCGTACCGCCGCTGGACAAAGCTCTTGTTCGCGATCCAACTGCACACGGATTCCAGGCGGGCGCCATGTTCTTCGGCGGTCCAGGTTCCAATCAGCCATTCCAAGTCGGCATGGTCTTGGTAGGTCGATGACGTGAGGGTCGGAATGTCGCGGACCGTGGACATCAGCCACTTGCCATCGACCTTTACATGCACGACCGTGTACTTGCCAACGCCGGGCGCCCCCGGCGGCGCAGGCTCGACGAGCGTGCGCCCGTCTTCAATGGCCGCTCCAGCGCTGAGCAATTTCAGCGAGTCGATGATGACTTGAATCTTGACGCCTGGATTGTCGGCAAAGTATTTCGCGTAAGCCTGGGCGATCGCCTTACGACCGACAAACGAATTGCCGGCGTCATCGATGTAATCGCCGTCTTCGGTCCACAGCGCAGCCACCGCGGGCGCGTCTTGCTTGTTGAACGCGGCGGCAAACGCTTGCGAGGCCGCACGAATCGCCGCGAGGTCGTCCGGCGCCTTCGCGGCCGCCGGCTGATCGCTCGGCGAGACAGCCTTCGCTGCTTCCTGGGCAAGCGCCGGCGCCGCGCCGAGAAAGAGGCACGCGCTGGCCAAAATCAGCCTACAAGTCAAGCTTCTCATGCAATGCTCCTGTGTACGGAATTCGCGCAGCCGTGCGCGTAGAAATTAGATTGGGCCGCGGCCAGATGAACTGGTCATGCCTGCGGCGCAAGGGATTCCGGTCGCATAAGCATACCTGACAATTCCGCCCCCGCCGTGAATTATCTCAGCAGATTCACGAGAATTCGATTGACGACCCGAACAAAGTGGCAACTTTCCCGCGGCGATGCCACGGAGTGGAAGGCTTTCCCCCTCTGGCGGATCCAGCGTCCGCGACCTGTTCTGGATCCCACAATGGACTATCTGCGAGAATCTTGAACTTCGGCCCGGCGGCCATCACGGTGGTCCAGTCCAGCCTTGCCGAAGAGATCGATGCGGTCGTCAAACGCCACAGAAAAGCAGTTGGAATGAAACCCGCTCTCACCTTCGCTGGGCTGTGCGGATCATCCCGGTTCGCAAGAACACTGCGGGGCGAGAGATCAAGCTCCAAGACATTCTCGCAGCCGTCGAGAACGGCCCGCTCAAGCAACTTCGAGAGGCCATCAACACGAAGGACCACGACAAGTTCGTGAATGCCTATATCGCTTCACGCTGGAAAACTGTTACGCGTGCCATAAGGCATCCGACAAGACCTATCTGCGACCCCAGATTCCAGAGCAACCTGCCGAGCCTACAATCATTTTTGATCCACATGCCTCGTGGCCGCAGTGGGCTCATGCGCGTCCAACTCCCAACTTCTGAACCCTAAGCCGTGGCTTTCGTGAATCGCCGCTGGGCGATGATCGCCAATGCGCGCTTGCCGACTCGTGCCAGAATTAACGTCGCGGCGCCGTTGCCTTGCAGGCTTAGACGCTGGCGAACCGCTGCTGGCTCCTCCGCCAGCCCGCGTTTCTTGATTTCCAGGCGGCCGATGTTGCGTTCTCGGAAGTATGCCTTGAGTTGCTTCATGTCCAAGGGCAAGACATCTTGCACCACGAAACTGCCGCACGCGGCATCGAGCAGCGGTTGATCGCCGGTGAGGTAGCCGCCGTCAGGCGTGAGCGCGGCGAGTGCGTGTCGGTGCGCAAAGGTCGCGGCGAGCTGCGCCGCCAAGAGCGCCGCGTGCGGCTCATAGAGATAGCGTGCTGGCTGGTCGGTGAACGTCAGCGTGACGTCTGGCTCTTCGACGATTCTGCGCGGCGGCGCGTCTGGTGTTGTGAGCACCGTCGCGGCCCGCAGTCCCGGCGACCTCGCGAGCCGGCCAAGCCATAGCACCTGCTGGCGGCATTCGCCTCGACTGCCGATCCACTCGCGCTCGCCGATGCTCGCCCACGGCGCGTCCACCACGGTCGCCGGGGCGAGTTTCCAGGCGACATTTCGCTCGGAAATCTCGCGCAGAAAATCTTCGCCGGGTGACAGCTCGGCCAGCGTGGTGTGGCGGCGGCCGTCGGCGCGACGATCAGGATCGCCGTGCAGGAGATCGAACGGCGCGAGGTCCACCTCGCGCACATCCGCGACGCGCCCGCGCGGCTCGATGTTCAGCAACCGCCGTTGGTTCTCCATCGCCAGATGCAGCACGAGCGGATCGCCATCGACCCCCAGCGCCGGCGGTTGTCCCCGGGCAATCGTCCACCGGCTCAGCGCGAGCCAATCGCCTCCGAGGCCGCAGCAGAGATCCACGACATCACCGACCTCCGCAGGTAGTCGCGAGGTCTTGTACGCCGCGATCTGCTCATCGCTCGCCTGTTCAAGCCCCTGGCGCGTGAAGAACATCTCGCTTGCCTGCGCGAATTTCTCCGCCCCGCGGCGGCGCAGCTCCACTTGTTCAATGACCAGGTGCGCTCGCTCGGCGCTCAATGCTTGCCGTAGCCTGCGCACCAGTTGCGTGAGCTGGCCTGTGTGCGCGGCGCAGCGCTGGAGATGCGGTTGGGCGGCCGCGCTCGTCAGCCAACGAAGGTCTTCCAGCGTGCTGGGCATGGCGTGGGGATTTGACTCGCGGAGCCTGATGGCGATGATAGGGTGATGTCGTCCGATCCGCCGGTGAAACTGTTGGGTGTATTCTTGCATTTGGCGCGGGCTAGTCAGCAGCGCGTGCGGCCGCACGTGCGCGATCGCCTGCTCGTGATCGCGGCTTCGCAGGCGAGTCGTTTGGAGCTCGCGCGCGTCGCCGCTCATTGTCGCCATTTGGTGCTGGTCCACAATCCGCAGCACATGATCGGCAACTATGCCACGGTGGCCGAGGCGCTAGAGGATAGCGACTTCCTGCACTTGCTCAAGCAATTGCAGCGCCGCTTTCCACAGGAACAAGCGGAACGGATGCTCGTCTCCTTGGGCATTGAACAAGGCCGCGAGTGGGAGACCTATTTCTCCGCCGAGGAATACGCAGCCGCCCTCTTAAGCGAAACCCCGCAGTCCCTCGCGGAGCGCTATGGGTAGGTGGCTGCGCTGGTGCGGATCGAACCGTTTGCAACTGCTTTGCCTGCTGCGCAAACGCGACCGCGCCGTTGGGGATGACAATAGTTCTGCCCTCCGTCTGGTCGATGCGCCGAACTGGAGCATTGTCTCCAGGGAGTGTGTTATGGAACTAGCGAAGGTCAAAAAACTGCTGTTTGTGCCGCTAATCGCCGGCGCTTTAGGCGTTCCCTATGCCATGGTCGAGGGCAACTTCGATGCGGTGACGAAGTGGTTTCAAAAATCCGGCTCAGCCAGCGGTCCGCAAGGATCCCTCGGCCTGTACGATCCTCACGATCCCACAGGCGCTACGTCTGCGCTACCGCCGCTGCCGGGCGTGCCGGCCAGCGCGGCGCGTCCCACCGGTCCCGAGGTTCGCGAACTCGGCGAGGTGATTCGCTTTGACATCAGCCCCCGCTGGGTAGCCGACAATTGGTCGCGCGTTTCCACGGTCACTTCCGAACTCGAAATGGAAGGCCTCCGCGTGCCGCTAGTCACCGGCTATCAGCCCGGCGACCTGGCCGGCTCGCTGACGTACTACTTCGACAAACAGCATGCGGTCCAACGGGTCACCTTTCACGGCACGAGCGGCGATGAGCGCCGCCTGGTGCAATTGCTGACCACGGTCTATGGTTTTCGCGAGCAACCGGCGCTCGGCGGCGGCATGTACGCGGTGAGCTGGAATGGCAAGCCGATGAGCGTGCTCCGCGTCGCTTACTCGCCCATCGTCAGCGCGACCGCCCCCAACGCGCAGCGTCAAATCACGCTCGAGATCAATCGCCCCGGCGAGTACTACGGCCTCAGCCGCGAGATGACGCAACTCCTCGACCACGATCACCACGTCCGCCGCTGGTGACTCTGTCAAGAAACAATTCAACGGCGACGCATGGCCGTGCGTCGCCGTTGAATCTTTCCAATCGCTCCCAACGAACAAAGTCGATCTCTAGCGGTTCTGGGCTTAGGGAATCAGCGGCGCGATGATTGCCACGGCCCCCACTTGCGCCGCCGCCCCGCGCAAGCTCAGCGGCACCGGCGGAACCAGCCACGGAGCACAACTGCCGGGACGATAATAGCCCAGTGCATATTGGCATTCGTGCGGCGGGTTGATCCCCATCTTGTAAGGCAGCACCGCGATGTTCACGAAGAAGTGAGCGCCGGAGAGTGCCGGCTGCAAAATGCCCGCCGTATGGCCGTAGCGCTCCAACTGCACGTCTTCAAAGTACAGCGGCTTGTGGCAGAGCGCTGATGCGGTCCATGTGAACAACGTCGGATCGAAGTTGCGGCCTGCGAACTGTTCGTCTCCGAGCGTGCATTCCGAGGGAACATTCCACCAGCCTGCCAGAAAGCATAATTCGTCATTGGCAAGACTGTTGAGCGGGATTTGAATCGTCTGGCCGGCCTCATCGACAATCACCGCATGGCGGTACATGATCTCTTTCAACTTTCCGGTGACGATCACTTCGTTCGCGCGATTGCGCCATTGGCGGACCGGGGTGCGCGCGAAATTCTTCAGCGCGCTCTCGCGCTGCCGTTCGTTATAGCTGGGCAGCGCCAGCGGCGGCGTGGTGTCCACCAACTGCTCCTTGGTCATGTTGGCCAGTAGCTGGCCTTTGACGCGCAGCCGATGCTCCTCGCAAGCTTGCCCATCGACGTCGCAATTGCGATCGTTGTAGTTGCCAAAGTCGCTGCGGGGCGCCGGTTCTGGCAGCGGTTCTGGCGCCGGGTTCGGCAGCGGCGCTTGCGGAGCTTCTTGCGCCGGGGGCGCCGGCTCGCGCATTGGCAAGCGAGGCGGAGCGAGCTCATCGACGTTCGGCGGCTCAAACGGTTCTGGACGGGGCGGCAAAGGTTGGAACGGCTCCGGCTGGGGATCAAGCGGTTGCGGTCGAAAAGGCTGGGCGGGGTTGAGGCCCCGCGGCGCATCTTCGGTTGGCGCTACGGCTTGCGCCTGACGCACGCCCCGATCGCCAAACGGATCCGCAAACGCGCTCGGGTTCGCCGTCCGCGAGGCCGCATGCGCCCGCTCCGCGAAGCTGATGCGATTTGTGGCCGGTGACGTCGTGCCGGCGCTCGCCGCCGGGCGCGAGACGTTGGTCGAGGCAGGCTGCTTCACGCGCCACCGCAGCGCGCCCCCTTCGCTACTCACCTCAAACGCTTGCGGCGTGTTCTCGCTCCGTGAATTCCAAGCGACTGACTCACCGCGAGCCGCGCTCTGGGCGTCGCTGATTGACCGTGCCTGCGCAGCCGGCTCGAACCGGCGCGGCGCGAACTCTTGCGCCGTCGCGGCATGTGGCAACACGCCCATCGTCAGCCAGGCGAGTCCCGCCGCCAGCACGCTGCGGGCGGCCTTTGCAAGCGTCGTGCGCCGGCTAGTTTCCTTCGCTCGAAGGTTCGAATTCGGCACTGTAATTGGGTGCTTCCTGCGTGATGGCGATGTCATGGGGGTGACTTTCCCGAACCGAGGCTGCCGATACCTGTATGAACCGCGCATCCGTGCGAAGTTCGTCAATCGTCTTCGTGCCGCAGTAGCCCATTCCGGCTCTGAGGCCACCGACCATCTGGTACACGAACTCGCCGAGCGGTCCCTTAAAAGGAACTCGCCCTTCGACCCCCTCCGGCACCAGCTTGCCTTGCTTTGAATCCTTGCTCTGCCGATAGCGTTCGCTCGAACCTTTCACCATCGCTCCCAGCGATCCCATCCCGCGATACGTCTTGAATGTCCGTCCTTGGTAGAGAATCGTCTTGCCGGGGCTTTCGGCCATGCCTGCGAATAGCCCGCCGAGCATCACGGCATAAGCTCCCGCGGCGATGGCCTTGGTCATGTCTCCTGAGTAGCGAATGCCTCCGTCGGCGATGACCGGTGTGCCGCTGGCCTTGGCGGCCTTGGCGGCGTTGTATATGGCGGTGATCTGCGGCACGCCGACGCCGCTAATCACGCGCGTGGTGCAAATCGAACCGGGGCCAATCCCCACTTTGATCGCATCCACGCCCGCCTCGATGAGTGCTTGGGCCCCTTCGCTCGTCGCGATGTTGCCAGCAATGACATCGATGTCCCAACGTTGTTTGATTTCCTTGACCGTTTCGATCACGTTCGACGAATGTCCGTGAGCGCTATCCACCACTAACACGTCCACGCCCTGATCGATGAGTGCTTGGGCCCGGTCGTAATCGAGCACGCCGACAGCCGCTCCCACCCGCAACCGGCCTTGCCGATCCTTGCAAGCATTGGGGAACCGCTTCATCATGTCGATGTCTTTGATCGTGATGAGTCCTGTTAGGGAATATGAATCGTCAACCAGGAGAAGTTTCTCCACCTTTTTTGCCGTCAAAATCTTCTCAGCTTCCTCAAGCGTTACAGTCCCCTTAGCTGTTACTAAGTTTTCCCGTGTCATGACTTGGGAAATAGGCTGTTCGCTCTTCTCCAGGAAGCGAAGATCCCGCCGTGTTAAAATCCCGACCAACTTGCCGATCGCGTCGGTAATCGGCACGCCGCTCACCCGCTTCTGCTCCATCAGCTCTTGAGCGCGGGAAACTGGGGCGTCTGGAGGAAGTGTGACCGGGTCAAGAATGATGCCGTTGGCCGAACGCTTCACCTTGGTCACTTCGTCGGTCTGCCGGTCAACCGACATGTTCTTATGAATCACCCCCAAACCGCCCACCTTCGCCAAAGCGATGGCCAGCGCGCTTTCGGTAACGGTGTCCATCGGGCTAGAGAGCATCGGGATGTTCAGGGTCACACGCTTGGTGAGCTGTGTTTTGACATCGACCTCCGAGGGGACGATTTCGCTATACCGCGGCTCAAGTAGCACGTCGTCAAAAGTGATCCCTTGGTAGCGAATTTTGTCGTCCATCGCGGTCCCCTCTCTCGCAAGCGGCGAAGATAATCTCGCATTATCGCCGTCGCGCGCAAAACTGACCAGTAGCCCGCTTCGCCAGCCGGAATGCGTCGCCGACGGGAGGCGAGCTTCCCCCGTGCGGTCGCCGGGCTCCGATGGAGCAGGCAAGGGCGAGAGCGGCGAACTAACCCCGGAGATTGCTAGCCCAGCTTCCCCAGCACGCTGCCAGAAACGCAACTGTAGTGGAAAAATCACCCCTCCCCGCCAGGCCAGCAAAGGACTTACGTCAACAACTGGGGAAGTCAGGTTAATGTTTTCGGAGTACTCGTTATGGTGGGTTTGCGTGTTACTAGTAATGGTTGGTCAGGTAACGCTGTCGTGGCAGCAAGTTCGAGCTAAAAATCGTTGCGGCTGCTAGCTAGTGGGACTATAATGACCCCCTATTAGCATGTAGTTGTGACTGAGTGCCACTTACCCTCGCGAGTGGCACGTTCGTTCGGGTTGTTTCTTGCTGGTGAACGAGATGAGTTCCGATCGCCATCCGCGTGAGCTTGAGGTTTATACGCAGTATCTGCAGATTCCCCCTCATGCTTGTCCCCCCAGTTATTTCCGATTGTTAGGGCTATCGCCGGGGGTTTATGACCCCGCGGCGGTGCAACTCGCCAGGCAACTGCGTGTCGATCACTTGCAGGCAATTCAAGAGGCGGACTTGCAGGATGCGGTGTCGGCCGTGCTGCTCAAGATCGAGACGGCAAGCAAGTGCCTTGCGGATCCCAGCGCATGTCAGGCGTATTTGGATGCATTAACAGGTAAACAATCGTCGGCAACCACGCCTTCAGCATCGGCCACGACTCGCGCGACACCAGCGACCCCCACGCCAGTAGCAGCGCCTCGCGCTCGCTCGAATGCGCCTCAGCCGGGGGCTGCTAGCAAAGCGGTTCCATCGTCTCACAAGGCAGGTCAATCACCGCAAAAATGGGTTCAGCCGGCGACCACGAAGTCACAGCAAAAGACCCCCGCCGCCAAGGCAGTGCCGGCGAACACCACGGCGGCCGCAAGCGCGCCTTTGTCATCGTTGGACGATCTGCTGGGTGACTTTGCGGATCCGCTCGCGAAACCGACGAAGCTGCTGCCCGCCAGCATCGCCGAGCAGCAACAAGACGATGCCGCGACGAAAAAGCTGATCCAACTCTCACTGGGGATCGGCGGCGGGACGCTGCTGGTGCTCGCGCTGCTGATGCTGTGGTCCTACGTTGGTTCGCGCTCCCCGGTCGATTCGTCGGGGGAGGAGCTCGCCTCGAACGCGCCCGTCTCGGAAGTCCCGCCGGTTCGACCTCCCGTCGTGATCGAGCCTGCCAATCCGTTTGAATCCTCTGGGGATCCCTTTGCATCTCCCGCGGAACCGCTCGTGCCGGCGCCCGCCGAGTCGCCTGCCGCGCCGCCGCCGCTGCCGACGACGCCGCCCGTTGAACCGCCGCAAGTACCTGCGATCGCGCGGCCGTCAGAAGAAGTTCCCGCGGCGGTGGCGCTGCCTGTCGCGAAACCGACCCCAGAGCATCAACGACTATTTGCGCTGGCGAGTGATGATGTTGACGTCGTGGAACTTTCGCTCGACTTTGGCGCTGTCGCGATTGCATCCAACTGGATCGTTCGCCGCGCGAACGTGGAGGGGACAGGCGTCACCTGGCAGGTGATGGCGAGCGAAAGGCGCGAAAGCAACCTCGCGGGGCCGTCCGCGCCTGGCGCTCCCGATGCTGAGTTTCTGCTGCGCGATGGCGAGCTTTCCTTCCGCTGGCTCCAGCCATCGTCGGCCGGTCGCGAGCAACTTCGCAATTGCATCCTGGAAATCAAAACGCCTGAGCGCGAACATCAGGTGGCGCTGCGCGTGCCGCTGGTGGTGAAACCGCATCCCATCACATTGGTCGAACGCCGCGAGAAGGTGCCGCTCGAAATATCTCATTGGCCGGCGGACGACCTTCTGTTCTTGGATCTCAGCGTCGAGGGATTCACGTCCGAGCCCACGATCGAGCCGGACGAGCCGCGCGTCAGCGGCAAGCAACGGGGCACGATTCAACTGCCAGGCTGGGATCGCGCGGAAATCACGTTTGGGCTATCGCCGATTACGAGCGAGCACGTCGTTTTGCTTGAGAATTTATTCTATTTGAATCGCCGTGAAGTGGATTTGACGTTTGACCGCGTGCGAAAATCGCTCGCCAATCTTAGCGAGGGGCTGGCGCGCGATTATGAAGCCTTGGCGAATGCGCAGGCTCGGATTGTCGCGATCGGCAACCAGGCCCGCGCCTTGGAAATCGATCTGTCGGCCTCCGCCCTTCCAGCCCAAACCAGGGCGCTGCTCCGCGCGCAGCGCATGCACGCTTTGCAACAAGAAGCCACCAAAGCGAATTTGACCGTGAGCCGCTTGCAGCAGGACATCCCCCGCACCGAAGCCACGATTGCCGACATGCGACAACTGCTGCTCATCATGGAAGACTGGACGCGCGGCACGACCATCCAGTGGCGCGTGGGAGCGAAGACTTCGCGCGGTGAAATCACTCTCGTTACTACTCAAGCTCCTTGAAACTCTGGCCGCTGGAGACCAAACCCATGCGCTCGTCCTTAATGTACTGCCGGTTGCTGCTCCTCGCCCTCGCGGCCCTCACCGCCCCAGGCTGTAGTTGCACCCCCTCCGCCGATCCCGTTCGACAATCCACCGCGGCAAACACCAACGACGAGACAAACAGCGAAGCTAATAACAGCGACACAGAAAACAGCGACACGAAAAACGGCGAAGCTGAAAACAGTGACGCGGCGAGCGACGCGGCGGAAAACGATATGCCTGCGGCCGCTGCCGAGCAGGGTGACGCAGCGGGAGCGGAGAATTCAGCGCGTGCGAACGGGGCAGACTCCTCGGCGAGTGCCGCGGATGCGTCCCCGGCGGCGAAGAATTCAACGACGAAGAATTCGCCGTCATCGTCTCTGGGCAGCCAGCGACCCGCGACGCCGGCGCTCCCCGGGCCGAAGCTTTCGCCTGCACAAGCCGCCCGCGAGGCAGAAGCGGCGCTCGCCACGGCGCTCAAGCAAGAGCGCGGCGGGGATCCGAAAAAAGCGCTCGAGACCGCCCTGCGTGGTTATCAAACAGCGCACGCGCATCGCGAGGACCCGGCTTGCCAGCAAGCTGCCGGCGAGCTGTTGGAAATATTGGAGCGCCTGGGAGAATCGCAGTCCGCGGGGCAGTCCGGCGCGCTGCAAAAGCCCTACCGCATCGACTAGCGAAGACTTGAATCCTCAACTTTCACGCACACCTAATAGCATCTTATGTCTACTTCCTTGGCAGCCTCTGACTCATCCCATGTGCGCTTGGGTTTGCGCACGCGCGTGACCTGCCCGCACTGTTGGGAAACGTTTCCGCCGGAGAATTCGCTGTGGGTTTCGCAGCATCCCAATTTGTTGGATGACCCGCGCTTAGGCTCCACGCAACAGTCGCGGTTCTTGCCTTCGCGGTTTGATGTCGAAGGGAACGCCTTGGATTCCGAAGGGTTCGCGTGTCACGAGTTGGCGTGTCCCAAATGCCATCTGACGGTGCCGCGGGTGCTCTTGGAGATGTCGCCGCTGTTTTTTTCCATCGTCGGCACGCCGGGGTGCGGCAAGTCTTACTACCTGGCATCGCTCACGTGGCAGTTGCGGCGAGAATTGCCGAAGAGCTTCGCGCTCTCGCTGACCGATGCCGACCCGACGTTCAATCGGATCCTCAATCATTACGAGGAACTGCAGTTCTATAATCCCGATCGAGATAAGGTTGTCAAACTCGCCAAGACCGAAGAACAAGGGGATCTCTACGACGCGGTGCGGTTTGGGGATCAGGTGGTGAACTATCCGCGGCCGTTCATGTTCGCGGTTCGGCCGCTTCCCAATCATCCCAGCGCGGGAGAAATAAAGAAGGTATCGCGGGCGCTCTGTCTGTACGACAACGCCGGCGAATCGTTCGAGCCCGGCAAAGACACGCTCGCCAATCCGGTCACGCGGCACCTGGCCCGCGCACAAGCGATCATGTTTCTCTACGATCCGACCCAAGACCCGCGGTTTCGCGAAGCGTGTCGCGGCAAGACCGATGATCCGCAAATGTCGAAGCTAGCGATTACGTCGCGACAGGAGACAGCGCTGCATGAAATGGCGGCTCGTGTGCGGCGCCATGCGGGGCTGCATCAGAATGCGCGCCACCAGCGGCCGCTGATCGTGATCGTCACCAAGTACGATGCCTGGTCGCGGCTGATCCCGGAGTTGCAGCTCGATAGCCCGATCGTCAACGCCGGCGAAAGGAACTGGTCAGCGCTCGACGTTCCCAAAATCCAGGCCGTTTCGCGCCGCGTGCGGCAACTGTTGTTCGAGATCACGCCGGAACTCGTCGCTAGCGCTGAAGGTTTCGCGGAGCATGTCACGTTCATCCCGGTCAGCGCGACCGGTCGTTCGCCGGAGATTGACGCGGCGACGGGGCAGATGGGCATTCGCCCGCGCGACGTGCATCCCGTGTGGGTCGAAGTTCCCATGCTGTGGACGCTCTCGCAGTGGTGCCCCGGCCTGGTGGCGTATCGCAAGGCGACGGCAACCAAAAGCCCGGAGGTCAACGGCAAGTCCTTCCCGCCGTCGTCCGCCTTTAATCCTCCTAGCTCATAACGGAAAGGAACACCATCGTGAGCCAAGAGATTGTTTACACTTCGGCGCCGCAGGGTTTGAAGATGGGGAGCCGTGGGTTTTGCACGGTGGCCAGCACTTCCGGCATGGCCAGTTCGTTGGCGGAGCGGTTGGAGTCGCTGAGCGGTTATCGCCATCTTTATCCGCCCCAAGATC
Source organism: Planctomycetota bacterium (assembly GCA_963205385.1). Classification (GTDB taxonomy): domain Bacteria; phylum Planctomycetota; class Planctomycetia; order Pirellulales; family Pirellulaceae; genus JAEZGD01. The sequence goes on from CAUJKE010000097.1 coordinate 40,878, forward strand.
CGCAAGCCAGGCTCAATCCCACGGCCTGGTCGCATTTGATGTTGACAGTCGGCGGCAAGCGTTATCACGTGCTGTCCCGCATCGCCGATGCGGGACTGGACTATTCGCAGCGCAGCAACAAGTTGGCGCATCACGTCGCGCTTGATGCGAGCGAACTCGCGCCGGCGGGACCAGCCTGGTGTTTGCTGCAGCCGGACTTCATGTTCACGAGTTGGAACGAAGCGCCGCGACTGCTCGCTAGCGGTCGCACGCCTCCGCCTGGCGAACTGCGCGCCGGCGTGTGCCAAACGTGGCGGGAGATGACCGGCGATGCTGGCTGGGGGGGCGTGCTGGCGCAAGCGGCCGATGGCCCGCGCGACGCCTATCTGATCTTCGCCCCCGGCATGGACGTGCTGCCGCTGCTGGTTGAAGCGCAGGCCCTGTTGCCGCCGGCCAAGCGCTGGGAAGTGAGTTTCAGCACGTTCGTGACCAAACTGCCGCCAGGGGTGGAATGTCGGTGGCGGTGCGTGGTCGCTGGTTCGGAGGAAGCGCTGTTGGCGCAGCGACTGCCTGGGGCGACGGTCATCGATTTGACCACTTCGCTGGGACCGGCGCCGGAGGGCCCGCTCGTTACGGCCGCGCGCACCGGCGTGTTGCCGGCCTCCGCTTCGCCGCCGCCTGTGCCCAAGACTTCCGCCGCGGCCGCGCTGACCGCCGCGCCGCTGGCCGGTCTCGACACGACGCCGGACGCCGACCTCCTGGCGGACGTTCCCTACCGTCTGGCCGCCGATCCGACCCTGGGCGGCCCGCCTCCCACTTCCCCGTTAAAGCTCCTGACCCGTCCCAGCGGCGTCCGCACCAAACGCCTCGCCCCGCTCCTTGCGCTCGGCGGCCTCGCCGTGCTCTTGCTCCTGCTCGGCGGCGGCTATTGGGCTTTGCTGGCCAGTGGCTACTTGGATCACACCATGGTCGAGACGGTGGATACAGGGAGTGAGCAAGAGGCGAAGAACGCTATCGAATCCGCGGACAAAGTGTTAGCCAAGTGGAACACATTAAAGCGGGAACTAGATAAAGAAGAGGCTTTAAGTCTCGGGGAACATATCGCACAGCTTGAGCAACGCCTCGCCGCCGGTAAAGAGCATTTGAAGCCGCTCGACAAGCAATCGTTCGAGCAAGAATTGGCTGGTCTGCAGACCGCACTGGACACGTGGCACGAAGCGGTAGCACGCGCGAGCACACCAACTCAGAAGCTAGAGGAAGCGACTGAATCGCAAAAACGTTTAGACGATGCCCATATGGCGGTTCAGGCAAATATCAAAGATGTCACGAATAAAGTCAAGCAGGCTCAGGATGAAGCCCA
>CAUJKE010000098.1 GCA_963205385.1 Planctomycetota bacterium
TTCCGGGTGCAGTTTGGAAGGGTTCGTGAGCTCGACGACGAGTTCGACCGTTCTCGCTGTCATCCCTTCCGCCAAGAGCCGCTCAGGCGTGTAGCCGCAATCCTCGATCACGTCGTGCAGCCAAGCCGCGGCGACTTCGTCCGGCGTGACGTTTTCAATTAGCATCGCGCTGGCCGCGACGCGGGCGGGATGCTCGATGTAGGGACGGGGGCGATATTGACGGAACTGGCCGTGATGCGCCTCGCGCGCGATGTGTGCCGCTTTCAGGATCAGGCTATCCACAGCGCACCCCACGACGAAAGTTCACCTAAAACCGCATTCCGGTAAAGCCGCCATCGACGTAGTAATCGGCCCCGGTAATAAAACTGCCCGCCGTGCGCGAAAGGAGCAGCAGCGTGGCGCCAATCAATTCCTCAGGTTCGCCGAAGCGTTGCATCGGCGTGCCGCGCATGATGTTGTCGACTCGTTCCTTATCTAGGATTTTACGATTTTGTTCCGCCGGAAAGAACCCCGGACAAAGTGCGTTCACCCGGACCTTCTTCGTGCCGTACTCGCGGGCGACGTTCTTGGTGAGATTCACCACCGCCGCCTTGGACGCCGAATAGGCGTACACGCGCGAGAGCGGCAGATGGGCGGTGACGCTGCCGATGTTCAGAATCGCGCCCCCTTGCTCTTGCGTGGCCATCTGCGGCGCGAAAATCTGGCAACCCAAATGGGTCGCCAGCAGATTCGTGTCGATCACGCGATGAAAATCTTCATCGGCGATTTGTTCGTAGGGAACGGCCGAGTTGACGCCGGCGCAGTTGACAAGCATCTCCACCTGCCCGCGGCTCGCGAGCGTGCTGGCGAGCAAGGCTTGGAGCGACTGGCGCTGATCCGCCTCGACCGCGATAAACTCCGCCGACCCGCCGAGACTCTGAATCGCCTCGACCCGCGCGGCGCCCCGTTCTTGCGATCTCCCCGCGACCACGACATGCGCCCCGGCTTGCGCCAAGCCGTCGGCCAACGCGCCGCCGAGCACGCCTGTGGCGCCGATCACCACCGCCGTTTGGCCATCCATGCCGAAGAGTTTTTGGAGATATTGGGGGGAAGACATGAGGGAGCCTGGGGGAGTGAGCGGGGAAATTTGGTGCTTTGGATTTCGAACTTATTCTTTCGGCTCTTTGCGCAGTTCGAGCCATTCACTGTGAAACTTCCCTTCCATGTCAATACGCTCATAGGTGTGCGCGCCAAAGTAATCGCGCTGGGCTTGCAGCAGGTTGGCCGGGAGGAAGGCGCGGCGGTAGCTGTCGTAATAGGCGAGCGCGGTGGCGAACTCGGGGACTGGGATGCCGGCTTGCGCGGCCAGGACGACGACTTGTCGCCAGGCGGATTGGGCGTTGTCAATCGCGTCCTTAAAGAACGGGAACAGCAGCAGGTTTTCGAGGTCCGCCTGGGCGTCGAATGCTTCCTTAATGCGGTCGAGGAACTTGGCGCGAATGATGCAACCGCCCCGCCAGAGCATGGCGCAGTCGCCGTAGTTGAGCGGCCAATCGTGTTCTTTCGCCGCCGCTTGCAGTTGCACAAAGCCTTGCGCGTAGCTGCAAATTTTCGAGGCGTAGAGCGCTTCCCGCACCGCGGCGATGAACTGCTTTTTGTCGCCGAGCTTCACGCCGCTGGTGGCGAAGGTCGGGCCGCTCAGAACTTTGCTCGCGCGGACGCGCTCGTCCTTGAGGGCGGAGATGCACCGCGCGTAGACCGCTTCGGTCACCATCGTGCTGGGGACGCCGAGATCGAGCGCGAGTTGACTCATCCACTTGCCGGTTCCCTTGGCGCCGGCCTTGTCGAGAATCTTATCGACGAGGTAGCCGTCCCCTCCTCGGTCGTCCTTGACGCTGAAAATGTCGCGCGAGATTTCGATGAGGTAGCTTTGCAGGTCGCCCCGATTCCATTCATCGAAGACGTCGTACAGTTCGTCGTTGCTCAGGCCAGCGGCTTCCTTGAGCACGAGATAGGCTTCGCAGATGAGCTGCATGTCGCCGTACTCGATGCCGTTGTGGACCATCTTGACATAGTGACCGGCGCCGCGAGGTCCGACCCAGTCGCAACAGGGGATGTCGTTGTTGGGCCCGACTTTCGCCGCGATCGCTTGAAACATTTCCTTCACCAGCGGCCAGGCTTTCTCGCTCCCGCCAGGCATTAAGCTGGGGCCCTTGAGCGCCCCCTCTTCGCCGCCGGAGACGCCGGTGCCGATGTACAACAAGCCTTGGCTTTCGACATATTCGGTGCGACGCTCCGTGTTCTTGTAGAACTCGTTGCCGCCGTCGATGATCACGTCGCCTGGGGACATGAGCGGAATGAGCTGCTCGATCAAGTCGTCCACAGGCTGCCCCGCCTTGACCATCATCATGATCTTGCGCGGCGTCTTGACCGCTTGCACCAACTCCTCGAGCGTATGGCAGCCGACGAAGTTGCCCCCCTTGGCCGGTCCGTTGAGGAACTCATCAACCCTGCTGGTGGTGCGATTGTACACCGCGACCTTGTAGCCACGGCTTTCCACGTTGCGGGCCAGGTTTTCGCCCATCACGGCGAGGCCAATCAGGCCAAAGTCACAGTCGGACAGGGTGGTTGCTCTATTGGTTGGTGGATAATGTCATGAATCAATCGTTTAACGGCTAGCCGAAGGCGTCTGCCTTAACGCAAGCCACTTTTCAAACCGGCCCTTCGTCAACGCCCACGCCTTCGGCTTGCCGTTAAACGATTTGTTTCCAGGTGGGGTGTTCGGGGAGGTAACTCTCAAAGTCCGCGAGTAACTGTTGCTGATATTCGCCGGCGAATTGGCCGTTGAAGAAGCGGTCGAGCCCTTCCTGGTGCAGCCGCTGCCAACTGGCTACTTCCGCCCCGGGGTTGATGGGGAAGAAGAGCGTGTGGTTGGCTTGCGCGGCGGCGTAATCGCCGGGGGCGTCACCGATCATCAGGACATGGTGCTCCGCATACTGCGACGCGACGGCGAGGATCTCTTGCTTGGTCCCCTGCTCTTGTCCGCAAATCGCTTTCACAAAGCACGCGATCTTATGCTCGTACCACTCGGCCTCGAGCGCCGCGACCGGCGTCGCGGAGCAGACGATCAGGTCGGCATGTGGCGCACTGCGTTCGAGACATTCGCGGACCTGCGGAAACGGCGGCACGTCGCGCACCAAGGCGGCGATCCGCGCGTTCACATCTTTCGACCACGCCAGCGCTTGCGCGAGCGCGGGGGCGTTCGTGGCGGCGACTTGCGCTTCGAGCGCCGGATTGCCGAGACGCTTTTCCGTCTGCGTCCATGCTCGCAGAGCCTCCCGCACCTGCACGTTCGCCTGCCGCGCCACGACCTCCGGCCGCTTCGCCAGCAAGTCCAGCGTGGTGACCAAGGCCGTGAACCGATTCGTCCCCCGCGTCTTCGAATACAGATTCACAAACTCCCACGTCTCGCGGGCAAACCTGCTGATCGCCTGGAGGCCGTAGAAGTTGATGAAGCTGGGGATGAAACACTCTTTGTGCTTCAGTTCCATGGTATCGAAGGCGCATCCATCGGAGTCGATGGCGATGAGGTAGTCGCGCTGCGGAGTGAGTGTCAGCATGGGGCTGAGGGGGTATGTCCGATGTGAGGGAATTTCAGCTCGCCCGGTCTATCTCTGAATTCGCGCCGACCCGCCTTTTGCAAACGCTTGCACTTGCTCCAGCGTCGCCATCGTCGTATCGCCGGGGAACGTCGTCAGCAGCGCTCCGTGCGCCCAGCCGAGCTTGAGCGCTTCTTCCGGAGCGGCGCCGGAAAGCAAGCCGTAGATGAAGCCGGAGGCGAAGCCGTCGCCGCCGCCGACGCGGTCGTGGACTTCGAGCTTGCATTCCGGGGCGGTGTGCGTTTGGCCGTTGATCCAAGCGCACGCGCACCAATCATGGTTGTTGGTGGAGTGGACTTCGCGGAGGGTGGTTGCGACGACCTTGATCTGCGGATGCTTCTTGGCGACTTCTTCCATCATGCCGAAAAAGACGGTCGAGTCGAGTTTGCTCTTGGCTTCGACGTTCGGACCCTTGAGGCCGAGTCCCTTTTGCAGATCCTCTTCGTTGCCGACGATCACGTCGACGTTGGCGACGATGCGGTTCATCGTGTCTTGAGCCTTATCGAGCCCGCCGGAGATTTGCCACAACTTGGCGCGGAAGTTGAGGTCGAACGACACGATCGCGCCTTGTGCTTTCGCGGCCTGCATCCCTTCGATGATGACTTCCGGAGTTGTAGCCGACAGCGCGGCGAAGATGCCGCCGCTATGGAACCAGCGCACGCCGCCGGCGAAGATTTCCTGCCAGTTGAAATCCCCCTTCTTGAGCTGCGCGGCCGCTTCGTTGCAGCGGTTGTAGAACACGACCGGGGCGCGGACGCCTTTACCTTGGTCGCTGAAGACGGTGGCCATGTTGGGGCCGGTGACGCCATCGTGCTCAAAATGCTTGTAAAACGGCGTGACCCCCATGGCCCGCACGCGCTCCGCGATCAAATCGCCGATCGGATAATCGACCATCGCCGTCGCGACGCCGGTCTTCAGGCGAAAACAATCGGACAGATTGGCCGCGACGTTGAACTCGCCGCCGCTGACGTGAATGTGGCACTGCGACGCCTTGCGAAACGGAATAATCCCTGGGTCCAGGCGATGGACCAGAGCGCCAAGGGATACCAGATCAAGTTTTCCCCCCGAAGGGATGTTCAAACCATGTGAGGACATCGCATTCACGCCGAGCTAGTGAGGT
>CAUJKE010000099.1 GCA_963205385.1 Planctomycetota bacterium
GCTAGGAAGAGTTCCTTTAAGCGGGCAAAGCGCTGCAGCGTGGGAGAATCGGACACCTGATTGCCTCCGCGACGAGACGAAGTGGGTGAAGCCGGGGATCATCTTACCGTGGAAGTTCGACGTTGCCAAAGAAAATTTAGAGATTCTCAGCGCAAGCAAATCCCTCTGAACATGCGCTGGGACATGTTCATGGGGAAGACCGGGCAGGGAAGCCATGCACTGTGCTGCAAACCGGTTTACGGAACGGGCGTCAGGATGAAAACGAACCGAGCCGTGGTGTCATCGAAGAAGCCGCTAATCATCCGGCTGTTGTTCAGGAATTCCAAGCTCGGGCTCTTGCTAATACTGCTTTGTCTGTTCTTGTTTTGCCAATCAAATGATTCGTTCGTTGGTGACTACGTTTCCAGGCAGAAGCAAGCACACGGGAATTGGCGCGCCAGGAAACCGTACAGGTTTGGTCAAGAAATAGCCGGACACCGTGTCCGGTTATCGGGCCAGCGTGATTGAGAATCCCAATTCTGGAACAGATTTCTAGGATTGGTGAGTCTTGGAAGATCCAACCTGACTGTCCCACGACGGCATCCGCCGCTCCAGGCGCCACCGATCTTGCAGCCCAGCGATCATACACTTGCTGTGGCAATATGACAGCGGCTCAATGCGCCGGCACTTTGATCTCGATCCCGAACTTGGGAGCGATTTCCAAGAGCTTGTCGATTTCCTCACTGGTAGGCGGCAGATCACCGGGAATCTCAGGTTCCTTGGCCGGGCTTGTTGGGTCGCGTACCTCGATGCAGGGCCGACTTGCCGAACTTGGCGGTGATCTGGCCGGTCACGCGATCCAATGCTTGCAGGCGTTCTCGCTTTGGTTGAGCGAATAACTGCTGCTGGGAGTGGGCTGCATCCGCGAACCGCTGGACGCCGAACCCCAGTAGCCGCACGGGCAAATGCCGGGGAGGCAGACGCCTGGTCAATAATTCGATTCCTGCCTCCAGCAACTCGTGAGTGATGTTCGTCGGTTCCGCCAGCGTCAGCGATCGCGAGATGCTCGTGAAGTCGGCGAATCGCACCTTCAACTCGATCGTCCGGCCCTGGAGGTTGTGACGCCGCAGGCGCTGGGCGTTGTGTCGTAGAAGCAGCCTAACGCTAACCTAACCGTTTGCAAACGGCCGCGCGAGGCTTTTTGAAAACCCGTTCAGGGTGATGTTCGGCCAGTTCATTTGTCATCCTCTTCTAGCTTCAGAATCTCAGGGGGCGGGAGATTGACGAGCTGCACCAGCAGCAGCAGGCAGCCGAGCACAATGGTGAGAATTGGAACTTCTCGATCAATCTCAAGTCTTCCCGTCTGTCTCAAGATGGAGCAAACGGATGTCACCATGAAGAACGGGCCTATCACAACCGTCAGCTTGTTGAGTCCTCCAACCACGAGCGTGAGGATCCCAACAGCGGCAAGCCCCACCGTCCAGATCCAGTCAACTCCCGGGATAATCTTGAGAACGTTCAGCAACCAGGTGATTCCCAGCAGGATCACAAGACTTGGGACGACAAAACGCTTTCTCGATTCACTCAAGCTTCCACTCCATTTTTTTGGCGGAACGTTAAAGCTCGCTCGCGGCGATCGCAGGTGAGACAGAATGCCACGACAAACGGTCGCGCGGCCGCGGGCGGGTGCAGCGGCGGGTTATGCCGCACCTTCGACCGCCGCGGGTCAATCCGCATTGCCGGGACGCCGACTTTACTCGGAATTTGACAACTCGGCATGGGTCAGGATCCAGGGACGTTGCATGCTTTCATCGTAACGGAGAGTGAGCTGATACGGGCCACTCGGTAGCGTCTCGTCGTCAGTTGTGCGATGGGCGATCGCGATGACGAACCCGTCGCCGACTTCGGTAATGCGCCCCGTCAATATTCCCCAAGTATCGGCCGTTGTTACTTGAACCTTCACGCGCTGGCCTTTGACGGGGGTGTCGCCCGGTGTGAGCCACTCGTCGCGCTGCGAGGGGCGCCGTTGAAGGATCAGGGCTACGGAGTCGTCTCTGTGGAACCCCTGCACAATTCCGCACCCAATTGAGTCGTGACTGGAACGAGCATCGTTCATAAAAACTCCTCAGCGGCATTACGACCGATTTAACGCGGTGGCGGACCATCAGGACCGAGCCTGAACGACCGACGGCGTTTTCATTAAGTTAGTCGTTGAATCGCCGACAAAGTAGCCGCTCGCACTCACAATTTTGTTACGCCCCGCTTTGCTTTTCCGATCGGATCTTGTCAATTAGCTGTCGAGCTTCGGATGGCGAGAACCATCCTAAACGCTCACCTAGCCCATCAATTGGATTGTAGTCGCCGATCAGCGATGCGCTAGTCGCATCGGGTTTGATCATCAGGTATCCGGCCACGAATTCTTCTTTGGAATTCACCGTTGTGGCAAGTTCATTGAGTTGTTGCTTGAGGGCAACCGTTTCGGCGTCATCTTCGTAGTCGCAGAAGAAGCACGTTTCGGATTCATCGCGGAATTTGCTGCGGCAATCCGGTGATGTGCAGCAATACATCGTGATTTCGGCCATCACGCCATCAGCAATATCCTAGATTTCGGTGCCGTGGAGATCCAGGAACCACCGGCCATATTCGGTATCGTCGTCGGGATAGTACGTAAATCGAAATGGCCGTTTGGGTGATCCGATGCGTCCGCCGCAAATTGCCCCAACTTGGATTGCATCGCCAAAATCGATGGGGAATTCGTCTGGGTCGCGTTCGGCCTCTTGGATGATTTCATGCGCCTCGCGCATCGATTCGCGGAGTTCGTCCGGAATCGGGACTTTGCGTTTATCTTTTGGTTGTGATTTGAGTTTGCGCATGACGGCGAGTTAACGGCATAACGACCAAGGTAACCCGGCGGCGGCCGAGTGACTGTGATTTCAAAACCCGCGCCATCCGCCGCTCGGGTCGACCGTTTAGTTAGCTGGTTTTTCGTTTTCGTTTTGGCTTGAGTTGTGGCGGACCGAATGCACGTAGAATGTCGCGGACATCGCTTGGCCGATGATCGCGGGCATTTGTGAGTGTCGAGACCATTCCGGAATCACACTGTGAGATCGCCCTAGCGAAATGGGGTAATGGATCAATTGAAACTGATTCAGCGGCAGCCCGTGCAATCACAAGCGAAACAATTGAATCGCGAAAGTCGAATGTTGCGTTTTCCAAGCTGGCGATTTGGAGCGCAGAGATCAGCCAACGGGGATCTTTTGTTTCGAGTATTTGTATCGCCATCCGTCGCACGTAAGCGAGGAGATTCCACGATGCTGCGGGATTCAATGCACTGCGAAGCGTGCGGCGCTGCGTTGCATTGGCCTTTCCGTAGAAGTTTGCAAGTCGAGACAGTTGTACGTCTAGCACATGAGTGCCAATTGAATCCCAAAATTCCCGATCGGCATATTCCTGCTGCGCCGCGTCTCGCCTCAAGAGCGGTTCGAAGGTTGGTAACAGAGCATCAAAATCAGAGGCGTTCATTACCAGCGAACCTGTTGTTAGACTGATCCGCCGATTACCTGCAGGCCACACCTTTGCAGCCCAGCGCGCAGGGGAACCGGTCAGCGCAAGCTGGATCATAGCCATTGATTTCTCGTTTGTCACGCAATTTTCAGCGCGATCGGCTGTTTCAGTCTATCGCTGAATCGACCGGCACGAGCCAGAACATCCGCCGGGCCACGAAGACCGCGCCCGCTGCCGTTCAAAACGTGTGAATGCAGATCATCATGGTCGTGCGAACGGCGCTGTGGCCCAGCACCTCCTGGACCGTGCGGATGTTGGACCCTTCGGCCAACTCGTTTTGAGGGGACGCCGCGACGTGCTCATTGACGGCCAGGCACACGAACAACACACGAAAGCGTGCCTGCGACTATCGCGGGCGAGTCCAGGGCTATAGCGCCCGACGATAGCGCTTGATCGGCCGCCGCAGCGCCGACTCAGGCGGCTTGGGAGGCGGCGCGCCGGCGTTGCCGGCCGGTTCTGGACCAGGCAAGAGCGGCCGCACCAGTTCGAAGTCTTCCATCTCCGCCCGCTTGAGCAAGAGGTTGATGCGCTGCTCGATGCGCGTCAGTTCGCTCCCTTCTTCCGGCGAGACGAACGTGTACGCCACCCCTTCGCGTCCCATCCGTCCGGTGCGGCCGACGCGATGGACGTAATCATCACAGAACGACGGGATGTCGAAATTCACGATGTGCGACACGGCCGAAACATCGATGCCCCGGCCGACCACATCGGTCGCCACCAGGATTTGCACTTTCCCTTGCCGGAAGTCGCCCATCGTGCGGTCGCGCATCCCTTGCGACAGGTCGCCATGAATGGCGGCGACGCCGCTCATTTTTTTGGAGAGCCGTTGATAAATCCTTTCCGTGCCGCGTTTGGTGCGGCAGAAGACGATCGCTTGCTTGGGTTTCTCGCGCTCGATGAGGCGCACGAGCAAATCGAACTTACGATCGTTATCGACCGTGTAATAGTATTGGTCGATTGTCTCGACCGCGACGTCGGTAGGCGAGAAGTTGAGAACTTGCGGGTCAACCATGTACCGCCGGGCCAAACGTTCGATCGGCGGCGGCACCGTGGCCGAGAGGAGCAGCGTTTGCCGATCCGCCGGACACTTCCGCAAAATCTTTTCGATGTCCGGCCGGAAGCCGATATCGAGCATGCGGTCCGCTTCATCCAGCACGACGCACCACACGTCGTTGAGGTCCAGCGTGCGCCGGGCAATGTGGTCCAGCACGCGCCCCGGCGTGCCAACGACGATCATCGCTCCGCGGCGGAGCTTGTCGATTTGCTCGCGAATCGGCTTGCCGCCATACAGCGCGACGCAACTGACGCGGCGATTGTTCGAAAGCTTGACGAATTCTTCCCGCACCTGCACCGCAAGTTCCCGCGTGGGAACAAGAATGATCGCTTGCACGCCGCGCACTTCCCGCGCCGGATGCAAGCCTTCCAGAATCGGAATCGCAAACGCCGCCGTTTTGCCGGTCCCCGTGTGGGCCTGACCCAGCACATCGACGTCGTCCATGGCGAACGGAATTAACCCGGCCTGAATCGGCGTCGGTTCCAGATAGTCGGCCTTATCAAGCGCCTCGAGCATTTCGGCCGACAGGTCGAGTTCGCGAAACGACGTGATCGCCGCCCGCTCCCGCTTCTCGCCGGGGGGCGTGGTCTTGGAAAAAGACTGGCCGCCGCGCGGGGCGCGGGGGGCCGCTGGCTGGGATTGATTACCATCCGCTGACTTGGCAGCAGGCGCAGACGACTTGGCCGGCGGCCGTTTTCCGCTGGGAGCGGGTTTGCGGGCCGCAGGGCGCGGCGAAGCGGCGGAGGAAGAAGGGTTCGCACGGGGGCGATCAGACAAGAGAGCCTCACAGGTCAAACAGGAGCGATTCGGGCAGGCATATATTTTGCTGTAAGTGTAGCGGAGAGAGCAGGTTTGGTCAATGATTGGGCCTGACAAAGTGTCTCAAGAAACGGCTTAGGCCGGTCACGGTGCTCGACGAGCGAGTCGCGTCCGGCCTTTCTCGTTGTTTCGTGTGGTCGCTCGCGAAGCAGGGGCGAGCCAGCCCGAGGCTACTTCTTCTTGGCGGCCTTCTTCGTCGCGGCCTTCTTCTTCGGCGAAGCCTTGGTCGTGGTCTTCTTGGCGGCAGGCTTCTTGGTCGCAGCCTTCTTAGCGGGCTTCTTCGTGGCCATACTGGTGGCTCCTCACTGTCGGGCGTTTGTTGTAATGCGCTACTTGCCTGGCAAACACCCAAACCGGCAAGACGCTGATGGCAGACAAGACATGCTCCTCTGCCAGGTGAACCAACCTTGTTCACCGTGTATCGTTGACGCGCAAAAGCCGTTGTTGCTACTCAACCAACTCGACTCCAACGCGTTCATCATCCTTCGCTGAAACTTAGTGCGGTGTTGATGTCCCGCGCTGCTCTCATCTCGATGCCTCCTGTGAGACACCGTGGTGCGACATGTCTTGTGCGGCATGTTTGCTTCGCACAACCGTCATCAACTTCCTAACTTTACGAATTGAACCAGCTTCGCCAGTCTTTCGTCAAGATGAATTCTCACACTTGAGACAATCTCGGGGAAAATTTTATCGCGGAAGCGCGCCGCGCGCTGCTCGCGCTGCGACGCGATCGCTGTGTACCGCGCGCCACTGACTCGCGCGCGCATGACATGCGCGCAACACACCAGCGGAACGCTTGCATGTACTTGCCTGCTTGATCCCACAGCGCGAGTGCGGCTACCTTCAAGGCTATGGATTACCATCTCAATCACGTGCTCCGAGCGCTGGCGAACTTTGCCGAACTGACGCCTGAAGAGCGCGCTGCGGCGGCGCGCGAAAGCAGCGTGCTGCGGACCAGCGACGACGCCGGCGCGGCCGCGGCTTGGAACGCGCTCGCGGCGCTCACGCCCGCCCAACTCGCAGCCGCGCAGCCGCTCGTGACCGGCCTGTTGGAACAGTTGTCGCAGCGGGCGCGGCAACCAGGAAAAACAGCGCCACAGGTCCCGCACTCGCCGGAGATTCGCAACGCTATCACAAAGCTGTATAACGAGTTACGCGATTCCCCGCGTGGCCGATGGGCGATCCTCAGCAGCCTCGCGGCGAGTGGTTCCGCCACTGATTTGGCGCTCTTCGCGGAGCTCCTCGCCAGCGCTCCACCGCCGGACGCGCCGCAGCTAGCGGTCGCGTTTGGGGCGTTGTTTCAGCGCTCGGAAATCGCCGTCGCCGCGCTCTTTCCGCGCCTCTTGGATGCGCTCTCGCATAAACATTTAGCCGGCCCGATTCTTGATTTGGCGAACTACCTCACGCGCGAAGGAAAGCTTCCTGAGCATCCCGCGCGTGAGCACGCGGATGAACTTGTTTCGCTCCTGGGCGCGCTCGTGCAACGGCTCGCAAAAATTGAAGAAGCGCCGGACGGTGAAGGGCGCGATGCCGAACAAGTCGGCGCGATCATCCATGAAAGTTTGCCCCTCGCCGTCTCACTTTGCGACGCGCTGGCGCTGCTCGAAAATAAATCTGCAATTGGCAAATTAAATCAGGCCTTGGAGCTCCGGCATCGCCGGCTGCGCACCGAAGCGGCGGCGGCGCTCGCGCGGCTAGGTGAGAAATCGGGCGCAGCGGCGCTCGTGGAGCTCGCCGCGGAACCGGTCGCACGGTTGCGCGTGTTGAAGTATGCAGAGGAACTCGGAATCAGTGACCGTATCGCCGACGTATACCGCACGCCGGCGGCCCAAGCCGAGTCACGCCTCGCGCTCTGGCTCGCGCAGCCTTCGCAGTTCGGCATTCCGCCGACGAGTTTGGAGCTGTTCGACGAACGCGAAATGTACTGGCCTAGTTTCAACGATCCGGTCGAATGCTTTCTGTTCCGGTTTCAATACGACCTGGGAGGCGGGCTTTATGCGAACATCGGCATCTCCGGGCCGCTGGAGCACGCCATGAGCGGCGACTTGAACGACTTGCCGCCGGACGACATCTACGCGGCGTTTGCTGGCTGGCACGTGCAGCACGAAGAGTTGCGGGAGTTCGACGTGAGCCTGTTAAACGAAACGGAGCGCGTGGATGTCGCACGCCTGGAGCGCCGCCTCCGCGATGCTGGCTACGACGCGATCGCGCCCCACACGCTGGCCCTGTTTTTTGGCGAGCGGGTGCTCATCGCCCAAGCCGTGTTCGACGGCCGGGCCGGCTACGCTATCGTCACCAGCGGCGGCGAAATTGCCTGGTTCGCCCGCATCGCCACCGCGCGCCCCCTCTCCGCCCAAGAGGTATATTGCATCTTCAAGGGGCGGCGATTGCTGCGAACGTTCAACCCCTGAACGATTGCCGACGAGTCTTTTGCAACTCGCGCGCCCCAAGCACGCCTCCGTGCGGGCTTAAGGAAGCACGCCGTAACACGCTTCGCGCTTTGGCCGGCCGTTTGGGGCGGCCCGAAGCTTCGCCGTTTCGTCTCTCTGGGAGTTGGGACCATGGTCCGTCATTTACCGCCGCTAGTGGTCGCGTTGGGCTGCTTGCTGACGCCGACCCTCCGCGCCGCCGATCCGCCTCAGGCAGAAGACTTTCTTATCGCCGGCAAACTGGCCGAAGGGGAGCGGGAGCTGAACAACTACCTCCGCTCGCATCCCACCGACGACGGCGCGCGGTTTGGGCTGGGGGCGCTTCAGTTCGTCCGCAGCGTCGAACATCTCGCCCAGTCGCTCTATCAATTCGGCGCACTCGGAGGCGAAACAAACCTCGCTCGCCAGCTACCGCTGTTGCGTTTGCCGGTCCCGGAGAATCCCAAACCAGATAAAGTTCGCTACGCCGATGTGCGCCGGATGCTGCAAAACATGGTCGACGATCTGGCCAGGTCCGAAGCCACGCTGGCGAAAGTTCAAGACCAGCGTGTGAAGCTGCCGCTGCACTTCGGCCAAATCCGCCTCGATATTGACGGCAATGGTAAGACGGAAGATCACGAAGTGCTCTGGAAACTGTACGCGCAGATCAATCGCGGGGCGAGGCTGGAGGAAACGAAAGCGTTCGCCCAGGACTTTGTCATCGTCTTTGACTATGGCGACGTGTATTGGCTAAGGGGCTATTGTCATTTGCTGTCGGCGATGTGCGAGACGGCATTGTTATATGACGAGCAGCCGTTGTTCGACGCGGTCGCGCATCAAATCTTCGCCAATCCCGATACGCCCCAGTTCCCGCCGGCGCTGCTGCGCAACGGCGGCGACAACTTTGAGAACCAAATCGCCGACGTCATCGCCGCGATCCATCTCGCCCGCTTCCCGGTGAAGGAGCCGCAGCGCGGAGCGGCGGTGGTCGAACATTTCGAGCAAGTCGTCGCCTTAAGTCGCAAAAGCTGGCTCGCAATCGGAGCGGAGACCGACAACGACCACGAATGGATTCCCAATCCGCAGCAAACCAGCGTGATCCCCGGCGTCCGCGTGACGCAAGAAATGATCGACGGCTGGCATGAATTCCTGGAGGAATTCGAGGCGATCCTGCAAGGCAGGAAGCTCCTGCAACATTGGCGGCTCTCGCCCAAGTATGGCATCAACATGCGCCGCGTGTTTCTCGAACCGCGCGAATTCGACCTTGTGATGTGGGCCCACGGCGCCGCCGCCATGCCCTATCTCGAAGAAGGAGAATGCTCGCAGCCAGAGACGTGGAATCGCTTGAACCGCATCTTTCGCGGCGAGTTCATTGGCTTCGCGATTTGGTTCAACTAATCGTGCAGTTTGCTACTTTCTCAACCCCGCTTCCAGGAGGCTCGCGTCATGCTCCGTTTTATCGCCCCCATGATTGTCCTTGGCATGAGTCTTATGAGCGCAATTCCAGCCCACGCGCTGGACGACGAAGAACGCCGCTTGCTGCAGGAAATCGTGAAGTCGACTCAGCAGGAATTCGAATCGAAGGAGCAAATGTATTTGAATGGCAAGTTATATTTTGGCGATGTTAGCGATGCCGCGCGTCGTCTCGCGGAGGCCAGGCTAAACTTGGCGACGTCGCCTGCGGAAAGACTACAATTGTGGGAGGACATGGTGAAAATCACAGCCCAAGCTGAGCAATACGCTCAAGCGTCCGTCCACAACGGGATGGGCACCACGGCGGAACTTCACCAGGCACATGCCCGCCATCTTGAAGCGCAACTCGGGCTCTATCGCACGAAACGAGCGATGCAGACCGAGTCAACTTCGGGCACGGTCGTTAGGCGGTGTCCAACTGCGCCGCCTCGAGCGCATCGCAGGCTGGCGATTCATCGTTAGGGGCGATCGATCAATAAGTTTCCGATTTTCACGCCGACCAAGAGATCACGACCTCATCCGCCTCGTGCGGATGGTGAGCGAGATGGTGAGCTAGTAGCAAGATGCACCACAGCTAGCTCAGCATCTGGTTCACCATCCAGACGAGTTGGATGTGCTCCGGGAAGACGTTCAGGGCCAGCCACAGATCAGTATCCAGATGTCACGCGAGTCGCGGCGTTCGTATTCACAAGACCAGAACGATATTTACTGAACGCCCCTTAGTCACCGCTCCGCCTGGCGTAAACACCTCGGCCAAATCACCGCTTTCGTTCGCAAGGCGCCGGAGATAAGAGCGATAAGTGCAATATGAGCGGAATCGCTCTCCCTGCAAACGGTTAGGTCGTCACCTGAATTAAGTGGGGGTGTGGAGTGAGAGGTGGTCGAAGCCTACCTGAGCAGGTCCGTACCGGCCCAGTACTCGATTCTCGAACTTCAGCAGCTCCCCCTGCTTCACGCGCTCGGACTTCGGAACGCGCCACGCGCCTCCAGCGCCGGCGACCTCTCGCGATCTCTCGATTCGCCAGACCCGAAACATTGGCGTCGGACGTCTTGCACGTTTTCGAAGAGCGTCAATTCCCAGCCTCGCCAGTGGGGTCGCGCCTGTGGGGACTTGACGCTGAACCTTCCGGGAGGCAGATTATTCTATTCTCCTGTCGTTGCCGGCCCGCCGAGATTGCGAACAGCACTGTTGCGATAAAATGGCTCCCGGCAAACGCACACGGGCGTTTAGCTCAGTTGGTTAGAGCGCCACGTTGACATCGTGGAGGTCACAGATTCGAGTTCTGTAACGCCCACTCACACCTAAATCCTGCCGACACTTAGACTTAGTATTACCTGCCAGCGGTTGGCAGTGCGGCTTTTTGGCGAGGCGCAAACGAGTATGTACTCGTTTACGCTCGGTTTTCGCGCCAGGAGCCCGCTCATGCCCCGCTATTCTCGCCGCGTGCCCCCCCTATCGACTACACAAAGCGTCTGGTCAGGCGATCGTCCAACTTAACAGGCGCATCCACTACCTTGGTCCCCACGGAACTGAAGACAGTCGGAGGGCCTATGATCAGGCCATCGCGACTTGGCTCGCCCAAGGACGACGAGTTCCAACAACCCAGGAACAAATCCCAGAAGTTCCGCTTCGATCGGTTGTCGTCGGCAATGAGGAGCCAACCATCGTCGAGCTTATCGCGGCATTCTGGAGGTACGCGGTGGTTCACTATTCCAAGCACGGGAAGCCTATCGGCACCCACGAAAACTATCGCCCGTGCTTGCGTCTGCTTCGACGCGAATGCGGCGACTGGCCGGTCTCTGCCTTCGGCCCCAAGGCCCTCAAGGCCCTGCGCGAGAAGATGCGTCTGGCTGGTAACAGCAGACGGTACATGAACGACAATGCCGACCGCATCCGACGGGTGTTCCGCTGGGGCGTTTCAGAAGAACTTGTGCCTGCGGAGGTGTTGGCGCGACTGGATGCGGTCGAAGGCGTTCGTAGCGGCAGCGCCGGCGTAGTCGAGCATCCACCAGTCGAGCCCGTAAGCGATGTCGTGGTTGAAGCCACGCTCCCCTTCTTGCCGTCCGTCGTGCGGGACATGGTGCGGGTTCAACGCCTCTGCGGTTGCCGACCGGGCGAAGTCTGCATTCTGCGGCCCCAGGATATCGACCGATCAAGCGAGCCTTGGATCTACCGCCCGTATCGCCACAAGACCGAGCACCGCGGCAAGCAGCGGTTGATCTTCTTAGGGCCCAAGGCACAAGCCATTCTCCTGCCGTATCTGACCCGTAATCCGCAGTCCTACTGCTTCAGTCCTGCGGACAGCGAGCGTCTGCGCAACGCCGCGCGGCGGGAACAGCGTCAGACGCCCCTGCCCAAGACTAAGCAGGCTCAACCGGTGGCTCGTCCGCGCGCCCGTCCGCCCCTGGCGTTCTATACGAATGATTCATACCGCCGAGCCATTGAGCGCGCCTGCGACAAGGCGTTTCCGCCGCCAAAGGGGCTCAAGTCCGCCGAGCTCAAAGCCTGGCGCAAAGCTCATCGCTGGGCGCCAAATCAATTGCGGCACGCCGCCGCCACCGAGATCTGCGCTCGCACGGCGTCGTTGGTCGCGGCGAAGGAAGCTCTCGGACATTCCTCGGTTCGGACGACCGAGAACTACGTCCAGCCGCAGTACGACCTGGCACGTCGGATCATCCAAGAAATCGGCTAACATTAAGAAAGGCTGACCATGAGCACGAAAAGGCTTAAGAAGCTGATGAAAGATTTGGTCGAAGCCAGCCACAAAGCCATCGACAAGCTGGGTCACACGGACGAACCGCTGGCGCTGGCAGCCTACAGTGTAGGTTTTCAAGCTCATAAACTTGCCTTGCTTGCCATATACCCCGTCGGCGAAGCCTTTTGCGAAGGGATGGAAACCATCGGCCAGGGGCTCATTGCGCTGACTTCAGAGTCCGAGAGTGTTTCGGCCAGCAACGCGGTGATTGCCCTGCGCCAGCTGGAAAACTCTCTGAGCCTACTTCAGCATAGGAGGTCCGCGGATGCCAATCTACCACTCTTGGACGAAGCCCTCGAACCCGTAGCTGAGGTTGCCGAGGAGCCGGCCAGCAACCAGGGTGTTCCGATTTTCGAACAGGCGACAGCGTTGCTCAAGAGTATCCGAGCGTTAGACGTAAGACCGGTCTACGCTCAAGCGTGGCTGAAAGTCGGGCTCCGCTTGGGTGAGTGTGCGCGGGCCGCGTGGAGGTGGCAGCTTGTGACGGTAGGAGACGTGGAACTAAATGCGGAATCGTTGTTGGAGCTTTGCGACGGGCTGGGGCAAGCAATTCGCATGTTGTCGACGCAGCGAATGCGTCTCTTGCCGCCGCTGGCGCGCCTGAGGATGATGTGCCCTGATAGTACAACCCAGCTCGTCCAATGTTTCGGTGAGGCGGCGGGCTATTCTGATCATGACCCGAATGCCGACCTCCTGACACAAGGTAGAGACCTACAAAAGTACATTGAATGGATCAATGCGGAGCTCATGGTGAAACTCACCAGGCCATATCGGCCAAGCGGGCTTCCGCCGGAGGAAATCTATAAACGGCCTCCAGTGAATGCGAATCGCACGGTAGAGCGGGTGTGGGAGGTGATGCACCTGGGGTTGGAGATCAACCGAGGCGGCCGTCGCGTGCGCCGTGAGCGATGCGGCGAGCCGGTCAGCCTGAACCCTGCAGAGTTTGCGATGTTCGTTAAGCTCGCAGAAGCGGCAGGTGAGCCGTGTAGCGAGAATGAACTGATGCTGTGTTGGACAGTTCTAAACCGGGATCAACCAGCGAACATCTCCGGCCAGATTGCTCGGCTCCGCAAATCCCTAGAACCGCTACGGATCTTGATCTCAAACAAGCGCGCTAGCGGCTACATTCTTGAAGAAGGGCTTACCAGCCACGAGTGACTCTTTGTTGCACACTCAAGAGTTGGTGTCGCCCGCGACACGTCGTCGGCGAGGCGTAACCTCTGGCCCCGGTCGCACCCATGCGTAGTAACGCCGCTCCACGCGTGGTGCTCAAACTGCTGCGTACTCATAACCAGCGTCTCAACGGCGTGCCATCTATCTGCTAGGCCTCGCCGAAGTCTCGCGAGACGCCCGCCTCATCGTCTCACCGGCCTGCAGCCCGGTGCGCAGGAAAAGCGCAGGCAAAATCTGGCATGGTGGCGCAGGGTTCGCTCGGCACAATCGGTGTCATCGATGGACACTTTGTGACTCCGAGGAACATCACATGGCGGATTTGCTTAACGAAACCCTGCTCGCATTCGCGGAGTTGGCGAAATGCATCCCGGGGCGACCACACACCCGAACGATAACACGCTGGGCCGATCGTGGGATCGACGGTGTTCGCCTCGAATGGGTGTGAGCGTTGCATCCTCGGCGTCTTGGGCCGGGGTGGTAGCTTGAAGTGTTTGTCACTTCACTATCGGAGGTTCAGATGGCTACGAAGACAAATGGGGCGGCGGAGGCTCGGTGGCGGGAGATTCTGGAACGGCAGGCGGGCAGCGGGCGGTCGGTGCGCGGGTTTTGTGCGGCGGAGGGGATTTCGGAACCGTCGTTCTACGCCTGGCGGAAGAGACTGCGGATGCCGAAGGAGAAGATCGCTGGTGCTGACCGCAAGGGAGAGCGGCGCAAAAAGGTCTCC
>CAUJKE010000100.1 GCA_963205385.1 Planctomycetota bacterium
AACGCCGATGGAGGCTGGGGGGATACCGACCAGAGCTATTCCAACATCGCCACGACCATGCTCGCGGTCGCCGCGCTGCACCTCGCAGGCGTCGCGGCGCAGCACTCGGAATGCCTGGAGCGCGCCAATCGTAACATTGCCGCGCAAGGAGGCCTCGCCGGGCTTCGAAAGCGTTATGGCGAGGATAAGACGTTCGCGGTGCCGATTCTCACCAACTATGCGCTCGCGGGGCTGGTCGATTGGAGTGAGGTTTCACCGCTGCCGTTTGAACTGGCCTGCGTACCGCAAGCGTTCTACCGCTTTGTGCAACTGCCGGTGGTGAGCTACGCCGTGCCTGCGCTCGTGGCGATTGGCCAAGCGCGGCATTTCCATCGCCCTTCGTGGAATCCGCTGATGCGCGGCTTGCGCGCGCTGTCCGTGGGGCCAAGTCTCCGGGTGTTGCGCAGGATGCAACCGGTCAGCGGCGGCTATTTGGAAGCGGTCCCGCTCACGAGCTTCGTCACGATGAGCCTGGCGGCCACGGGGCGCGCAACGCATGAAGTCTGCCGCGAAGGGGTCCGCTTTCTCATCGACTCCGTTCGCCCGGACGGCAGTTGGCCGATCGATACGAATCTCGCCACCTGGAACACCTCGCTGGCCATCAACGCGCTGGCCGCGAGCGGCGAAGATATCACCGAACTCGATTGCCTGGATTGGCTGTTGTCCTGTCAACATGCCGCGCGGCATCCGTTTACCGGCGCGGACCCAGGCGGCTGGGGCTGGACCGATCTCAGCGGCGCGGTCCCCGATGCCGACGACACGCCCGCCGCCTTGCTCGCGCTCGCCGCATGGCGCGATTCGGCCGGTTGCCCACACTGGGATCGCCCGCGCATTGAGGAAGCGGCCAAGATCGGTTGCAAGTGGCTCTTTAACTTGCAAAACCGCGATGGGGGCTGGCCCACGTTTTGCCGCGGTTGGGGCAAGCTGCCGTTCGACCGCAGCGGCGCCGACCTCACCGCCCACGCGCTCCGCGCGCTGCTCGCGTGGCGTGAATACCTCCCCGCGGCGCAACTCCAAACCGCCATCGAGCGCGGCTTCCGCTTTCTCACCAAAGTTCAGCGGGGGGATGGCCGTTGGATTCCGCTGTGGTTCGGCAATCAGGACGACGAAGCCGAAGAAAACCCAATCTACGGAACCGCCAAAGTTTTGCTTGCTTACCGAGACTTTCGTAAGCTTAATGAACCAGAAGCGAAACGCGCCGCCCTGTGGCTGGTTCACCAGCAACGGGCGGACGGGTCGTGGGGCAGCGGCGTGGACGTGTGCGGTTCTGTCACAGCCGGAAGCGATAAAACGCCTTCGGGGAGCATTGAGGAGACCGCGTTAGCCGTTGAAGCGCTACTGCCACTGGCGGCGGACCCTCAGACGGAACTTGTTGTGAAGAAAGGACTTGAATGGCTCGTTCAAGTCGTGGAGTCCGACGCGCATCGAAAATGCTCGCCAATTGGGTTTTACTTCGCTAAGCTGTGGTATTATGAGACACTCTACCCACTGAACTTCACGGTTTCCGCACTCGGACAGGCGGTCGAGCGGTTCGTCCCTCACGCCCAGCGGAAATCCGAACTCGCCCCGCTTCGATTACGCCACGCCTGATTTCGCTTTTGCCGCGAGGTTTCGATTTGTCCTCAGCATCACTCACGCCCCTTACGTCGGAATCGGAATCCACTCCCACCCCCGGCCGCAAGTCGCGTCGGCGGCAGACCTCGCATTTGAAGCTCGTTCCAGAAACGCGGGAACTGCGCGATTCGCTGAAAGCCAGGTGCGCCGCGGTCGCCGGGAAGCTCGATAAGTCCCATCCCCTCTCCAAAGACGAGATGGAGGTCGTTTGTCGCCGCATGTTGGCCGACAGCGGCTTGCCGGAAGGTTACCTTGGCTGGGCGATGGTGGTGCTGGCGAGCGAGTTCTGGGCCGACCAGGTCGCCGCGAGTCCACCTTCGCGGCGGTTGTTCCTCTTGCCGCACTGTTTGAAACACGCCGAAGGTTGCCCGGCCGATTACGACGAGTTCGGTCTCGATTGCCGCAAGTGCGGCGCGTGCAGCATCGCCGACTTCCGCAGCCTGGCGGAAGACCTCGGCTACAAGGTGCTCGTGGCCGAAGGCTCGCCGATCGTCCTGAAGATCATCGTCAGCGGTTATGTCGATGCCATCGTCGGCGTCGCCTGTTTGAATGTCCTGGAAAAAGCGATCGACAAGATTTTGCTGGCCGGCATTCCGTGCATGGCGGTGCCGCTGTTGTCGAGCGATTGTCGCAACACCTCGGTCGATGAAGACTGGGTGCTCGAAATGCTCAAGATGCAGCCCAAGCTCGAGACGCCCAAGTCGAGTACGTACGTGCATCTGATGCGCGCCGCGGCCAGGATGTTCGCACCGGACCAACTCGATCAGCTCGCGCCCCGCTTGCGCGGCGGGCCGCGCCTGGCGGAAGTCAACGGCCAAGGCATTCGCGGCATCGATCCGATCGCCGGCACCGAAGCGCTCGCTTACGACTTTCTCGGCAAAGGGGGGAAGCATTCGCGCCCGTTCATCACGCTCGCCGTACACGACGCCCTGACCGGCGCCCAGGGTGCCGCCGGCGACCACGGGGCGGAACATGTCGCGTCGATTCCCGCGGCCATCAAGCGCGCCGCCATGTCGATCGAAACCTTCCACAAAGCGTCGCTCGTGCATGACGACATCGAAGATAACGACGCTTTTCGTTATGGCGACGAGACGCTGCATCGCCAGCACGGCGTGCCGACGGCGATCAACGTTGGCGACTATCTCATCGGCCTGGGTTATCGGCTAGTCAGCCGCGAGTCGAAAGCCTTGGGGCCCGACGTTGTCGCGGATATCCTGGATTGCCTGGCCGACGCACACATGCGGCTCTCGGAAGGCCAAGGGGCGGAACTGCTGTGGCGCGACGCACTCGATAAGCGACTCAAGCCGCTCGACGCGCTGAAAATCTACGCCTTGAAAACCTCGCCAGCCTTTGAAGCCGCGCTCTTTGCTGGCGCCCGTTTGGCCGGCCCGACCGACGCCCTGGTCGAACCGCTCAAGCTGTTTGCTCGCAACCTCGGCGTCGCCTTTCAAATTCTTAACGATCTAGGCGACTGGCGCGGCGACGACCACAACAAGCTCTCCGCCGGACTCGACACGCTCGGCGGTCGCCCGACGGTGCTCTGGGCGCTCGCGCTTGAAGCGCTGCCGCCGCCAGAGCAGCAAGAACTGCTCGCGCTGGTCGCCGATGACGCAACGCCGGCGGAAATCCGTCTCAATCGCGTGCGCCAGCTCTACGTTCAGGCGCAAGTCTTCGAAAAGGCCGAGCGCCTGGTCGAGAAGCATCAGCAGCGCGCGGAAGCGATCGCCGACGAACTGCAGCCTGAAGCGCTCCGCCGGTTGTTCTATTACTTGATCGACACCGTCCTCGAACGGGCAAGCGACCACGCCCCTACCATCGTCATCCCCACCCTGACGCCCCAAGCACTGTTGCCGATCACCTCCAATTCGTGAGATGATGCAGGGATTAAGGGGCGCAACCGATCCATAAGTTTCCGATTTTCACGCCGTCCAAAAGACTACGCCCCCATCCGCCTGTGTGGAAGGGAAGCGAGACAGCATTCACAGACCCCATCCGCCTTGTGCGGATGGGGTCCGGGAAGTTAGAGATTCATTCGCTAGGTTTCGCGCTCGCAAACAACGCCCACCAGAACCATCGCCTGGGATCCAGTGCTCCACCATGGTGAACCCCACGCCTAGTATTCGTCCCGATCTGCCGACGCTCGCCGGTCTGTTCTATACCTACCCTCGGGACATAGGCGAATTTCACGAAGTAACCGTGGCGGAGCTCCCGCCGCCATACGATCGCCTCCTCGCGCACGATGGGCACATGACCGAATCCGTGGAAGCGTTTCACGGCTGCTCGGTAGATGTCGAGGTGGTCGCCAAGCACATCACTGCGACGCATTACGCCCGCAAGAGTTTGTTGCGTCGGCAAACCGACCGCCGCGTGGTGCAGTTTGGCATCGCGCGGCTGACGTTCGAATACTTAGGCGACGACGTGCGCCGCGAGATTGAAAGCGAAGGCATTCCGCTGGGGCGCGTGCTCATCAATCACAACGTCCTGCGGCACGTGCAGCTCTTCGCGCTCTGGCGACTGGAAGCCGGCGCGGATTTGCGCAGCTTATTCGGATTAGAGAAACCGACGGAAGTTTACGGGCGCACGGCGCTCATCTATGCCAATGGCGAACCGGCCGTCGAGCTGCTGGAAATCCTCCCGCCGGTTTGAATTTTTCCGTCGCTCCCGCGCGAATTGTCTTGACATCCGCCGGCGAAACACCGACGCTGGGGGAGTGGCGTCTCCTGCCATTGTTCCTGCCTGTTTGCCCCGCCTCGACTTCCTTTCCGCCAGACTCGCTCGCCAGCGAGGTTTGCCATGCGCGCAGCGTACGACGCACTCGTGATCGGACTCGGTCCCGCAGCTTGTGTTGCGGCGCAGACGCTAGCCAGCGGAGGGCGACAGGTGGCGATGATCGCGCAGGAAAGCGCGCCCGATCTGCAAGTGCGGCAGCACGCGGAAGCACATGCTTGGGATGCGCAGTGGCTGGTTTCTCGTCTGCCGCCAGAGGCCGCGGCACTCGAGCGCTATCAGCTGGAACTCGCGCAACTATCCGCCGGGGACGCGCGCGAGCGGGAGTGCATTTGCGTTGGGCTCGATCAGCCGCGGCGCAGTATGCAGCCGAAGTTGCAACAGCTCGTCCGCGCCGATGTGCTGCGGCGCGTCTTTCGCGCCGCGGTGGCGAGCGACGCGCGCATCACCGTGCATCCGACCTTGCACTTCGCGCACTATCACATTGTTGGCGATCGGGCCGTTGGCGCTGCGGCCACCGGTCGTCGCACCCCCTGGGATCGCGAAAGCGCGGAGTTCGACCTGGAAGCGCCGCTCATTTTGGACACTCGCCCCGCCTGTCGCCCGCGCCGCGTGCTCGGTCAGGAGCCGGGGCTGTACGACGCCTATTTCTGGGGCGTTTATCAAGGGGTGGCCGGCGTCGAGGATCAACAGGCGTGGCAATACAACCGCGCCGCGGTGCAAACCTGGCTGCTTCCCATTCCCCGCACCGACCAGACAATCGTCGGCGTCTGCGCCCAGCGACAACCGGCGCGGCGGGTCGCCAACGGGGCGGAACTGTGGGAAGAAGAACTCGTTCGCTCCCCGGAACTCGCCGCCCGCTTGATGAATGCTCGCCTGAGCGACGCGCACGCGCAGCAATACTGCGTCTACGCCGCGAGCGCGATGCCCCCCGCCGCTGGCATTGTCTATCTCGACGAAATCGCCTGTCCGGCGGCGTTGGCGTTCCGCTGGGCGACCCTCCTGGCCGCCTTGCACACCGCCCAATCGCTTCTGGCCGCCAAGCCGAGCGCCACCTTATCCGCCGGGGAGGGGTAGTGAATAGTCCCTTGCGTCCCCGACTAATTTCAGTACAATTTGGAATTCGCCCGCGATGAAATTGTCGACCGGGGCGAAGCAGGTTTGAATCTAAGCTATTTACGCATAACCCTTTACAGCAGTTCGGTCGGTTCCTCCTATGGCGTTCTTCAAGAAGAAAGCGGCCCGCAAGGGCATGACCCGTAAGCGTTCCAAGACCCGGGTTAAAACAAAGAAGAAGGATCCGATCTTCGTCGATGGCGTACGTCCTCGTCCGATGTACGTGGACTACAAGGATATCGAGCTTCTCAAGAAGTTGATCAATCGCCATGGCAAGATCGTCAGCCGCCGCAAGACCGGTTGCACCGCGGCCAGCCAGCACGCGGTGACGACGGCGATCAAGCGGGCGCGCTTCATGGCGCTGTTGCCCTACGTGGGTGAATAAGCCTGCTGCAATTTGTTACGCTAAAGCCCGTTGTTGCTGACGGGCTTTTTTTGTGCGCCCAGGTTTCCCTTTCGCTGGCTCTGAGTTTCATGACGACTCCCTTCACCATCACGCGCCGCGTCGAGTTTCGCGATACCGACGCCGCAGGCATCATGCACTTCTCCGTGTATTTCAACTACATGGAAGCCGCCGAGCACGCGCTGCTCCGCAAGTTGGGGACCAGCGTCGTCACGAGCGATGACGAAGGCCCGCTCGGTTGGCCGCGCGTGGCCGTCGCCTGCGAGTACCGCGGCGCGCTCCGATTTGAAGACGTGGTCGAGGTGCAAGTCCGCCTTGAACGTCTGGGGGACAAGAGCGTCACCTATCTGTTTGAATTCGTCAAAGACGGCAAGGAAGTCGCACGCGGCAAAATGACCACGGTCTGCTGTCGCATGGCGGAGGGATCCTTGCCTCGCTCGATTGCGATTCCCGCCGAGATTGCCGCGCTGCTGCGCCCGCTCGTTAGCCCTTCACCCGCCTAGACATGCCGTATCTCCCACAACTCACGCTACGTCTGAGCGCCGGATTGGGCCGGTTGAAGGCAGAGGTCCGCGCGCGGCACACCCAATACTTGCTCACAGCGCAACAGGCCGATGGCGGCTTCGCTGGACGTGAAGGCGGGAGCGATTTGTACTACACCGGCTTCGCGCTGCGGGGCCTGGCGATCCTCGGCGCGCTCGAAGGCGACGTGGCGCGGCGCGCGGCGGAGTTTCTCCACAGCCGCTTGGGAAATCGCGAATCCATCGTGGACTTCTTTTCGCTGATCTACGGAGCGATGCTCGTCGAGTCTGCCGCGGGGATCGACATCTTCGCACAAGCGCCGGCCAATTGGCGCGACTCCGTCGCCGACTTCCTGCACACCTTGCGCCGCCCCGATGGCGGTTTCGCCAAGGGAACCGCAGGCGCGGCGAGCAGCACCTATCACACGTTTCTCGTGCTCCTCTGCCTCGAGCTCATTGAACGCCCCGTGCCGGAACCGGAGAAGATCGTCGCTTTCCTCCGCACCCAGGCGGCTGAGGAAGGGGGCTTTCGCGAGATTCGCGCCAGCAAGCGCGCGGGAACCAACCCCACCGCCGCCGCCATCGCCACGCTGAAGATGCTGGATACACTGGATGAAGACACGCGGCTCGACACGATCGACTTTCTAGCCGACATGCAAACCGACGAAGGGGGCTTGCGCGCCAACACGCGGATTCCGATCGCCGATTTGCTGAGTACGTTCACCGGCCTCTTGACGCTCGAAGACCTCGGCGGGCTGGATGAGATTGAGATCAGCGCGGTGCGAAAGTTCGTGGCGGAACTGGAGCAACCCGGCGGCGGCTTTCATGGCGCCGCTTGGGATCCGGCCCACGATGTGGAATACAGCTTTTACGGTCTCGGTTGCTTGGCGCTGCTCGCTGAGTAGCAGTGCGCCTTACGTCAGGAGCGAACAATGGCGGACCTGGTTGTCGATCACGTATCCAAGACCTTTCCCACGCGCAGCGAACCGCTGCACGTGCTCCGCGACGTGTCGCTAACGCTCTCCGCCGGCGAAAACCTGGCGATTGTCGGGCCGAGCGGTTCAGGCAAGAGCACGCTCTTGCAGATCATCGGCACGCTCGACCGCCCCACGAGCGGCAGCATCACGCTCGACGGCGACAACCCGTTCGCCCTCGCGGAGGCGAAGCTCGCGCACTTCCGCGCGCAGCGCATCGGCTTTGTCTTTCAAGAGCATCACCTCCTGCCGCAACTCACGGTGCTCGAAAACGTCCTCGTGCCCACGCTGGCGGAAGGCTCGCCGGGGAAGGAAGCCGTGGAGCACGCGCGGGAACTGCTGGCGCGCGTTGGCCTTGGCGAGCGGCTCGAGCATCGACCGGCCGAACTCTCCGGCGGCGAGCGGGCCCGAGTCGGCGTCGCCCGCGCGCTCATTCACCGTCCCGCCCTGTTGTTAGCCGACGAACCAACCGGCGCGCTCGACCGCGCCACCGCTAGCGTCGTCGGCGAATTGCTCGTGAAGCTGCAAGCGCAAGAGAACACCATGCTGATCGTCGTCACGCATAGCCAGGAACTCGCAGCGCTGATGCAGCAGCGGCTGGAACTGAATAACGGCCATCTTTCTCCGCAACCTCCCAGTCAATAGAGAACGCTATCCCGGATTATTCATGAGCGTTTCGCCGAGGCTGGCTGGAGATGCTCGACGCGAGTGGTCGCT
>CAUJKE010000101.1 GCA_963205385.1 Planctomycetota bacterium
GCTCAATGTTCGCCACGGCGTCGCTCACATGGCGGCAGACATCGGGTACTTCCACGTTGGGAATATCGCCGAGGAACTTCAGCGTGATGTGCATATTCTCTGGCAGCGTCCAGCGCACATCGGCCTCAGACTTCTTCAGGCGTTTGATCAAGTCGGCTGCGCGGGCGCGGACATCGTTACCAACTTCGACCGCGATAAACGTGCGGATGTTCTGCATCGTACGACTACCGGATTACTGCGAGGGAACTAAAACGACAGCATCTTTTGATACGCTTCGAGCCGCACATCGATGTCGGGGCGGCCGATGGTTAGCAAGCGATCGAGCGAAAAGTCTTCCACGGTGAAGCTGGCGATAAGGACGCCATAGGCGAGCGCCCGCTTGAGCGTGGCGGGTTCGAAATTGTCTTGTTCGGCCAGGTAACCCATGATGCCGCCTGCGAAGCTGTCGCCGGCGCCGGTCGGGTCGACGACGGTCTCCGTGGGGAACGCAGGCATGACGTAGGTCTCATGCGCGGAGAAGAACATCGCGCCATGTTCCCCCTTTTTGATGATGACGAACTTGGGGCCCATGGCGAGCACGCGCTTGCCGGCTTGCACCAGGTTTTCTTCCTGCGTCAGGAGTTTGGCTTCGCTATCGTTGAGGACGATGCCATCGATCCGCTTAATGAGCGCCAGCAATTCGTC
This sequence comes from Planctomycetota bacterium, assembly GCA_963205385.1. Classification (GTDB taxonomy): domain Bacteria; phylum Planctomycetota; class Planctomycetia; order Pirellulales; family Pirellulaceae; genus JAEZGD01. The sequence goes on from CAUJKE010000101.1 coordinate 685, forward strand.
GTGCGTTTCACGAATCCACAAGTCCATCGTGTCGGCGACCACCAGTTTCGGCCCCACCACTTGCTCCAGCACCTTGCGCTGCACCATCGGTGCGCCGTTCGCCAGAAACACAATCGTCGCGCGTCGAAACGGTTCGGGAACCTGCGGTTCGAAATCGCCGAACACGTTGAGGTGGACTTCCAATGTCTCGCGGTCGTTCATGTTGGGAAGGTATTTCCCTTTCCAGTGAAAGGTCTTCCCTCCGGCGATCACCTGCAACCCGGCGAGGTCGATATTCCGCTTCCGCAGCAGTACGAGGTGCTCGTCAGGGAAGTCGTCGCCGACAACGCCGACCAACTGTACGGGGGAGAAGAAGCTCGCGGCATAGGAAAAATGCACCGCGGAGCCTCCCAGCACGCGCTCGCGAGTTTGTTTGGGGGTTTCGACACTATCGATGGCGACCGAGCCAACAACCAGGATGGACATTCCAGCGAGTTCCTTGCGTAACGGGCGAATCAGTTTTGGCATTAAGAATTAGGCATTATGCGGCATTTGGGCGCGAGCGAAAGTAGGGCCAACCCCTGGGCGGAGACCAATCTGCATGACAGGGCCGCGCATTCCAGTTAGAATTTCACTATCCCACCGAACCTCCACCTTCCTAGTTAGGCGCGATGATTCGACGCACACCGCTTGTGGCTGGAACGCTTGCTTTGCTGCTGTGCGTCCTGCTGATTTCCACCGCTGGAGCCGATAAACCACCACGTTTTGCCGCCATGTTGCAAAACGGCGAGCGCGTGGATGGGAAGGAGCTCCGCTCCTGGCAAGATAACGGCGCGCAACCGCAGCTCGACGGGCGGCAGTTGATGGACGGCAACAATCCGCTCCGCTGGCTACGCGATCGATCGCAACTCCCCGGCAGCCTGCCCAAAGCGTTCATTGAGACGCACCTAGGCGACCGCTTGCCCGGCGTGGTGATTGGCTATGAAAACGGCCTGGCGTCGCTGTACAATGTCGCACAGCCGCACTTTCGTGTTCGCCCCGAAGCGGCGCTCGAACCGACCAGCAAGGGCGCTGACGAGATCGTGCGCGTTGTCGCGGAATTTGTCCGGCGGATTGTTTGGCAAAAACGCGAAACCGAAGACTACGAACCGAGCACGCTCTTCTTTCGCGATGGCCGCGCGGTAAGCTTTCGCGCCGCCCGCTTCGGCGACGGCTATGTCAACCTGCTGCTTGACGATGGTAATCGTCGCGTGAGTTTTGGCGAAATCGCGGAACTACACTTGCCGGCGGTCGATCCGTGGGAAGCGTACTACGCCGAACTTGCCGTGCTTGGTCCGCAACCTTCAACGGCGCGGCTGTACCAAGTGGAAACTACGGAAGGGCTCGTGGTCACCGGCAGTTATGATCGCCGCCGTTTTCGTCCAGGCGGCAAGCAAGAGGACTTCGAGCGTTGGATTCATGGCGTGCAACCGGCGTGGAGTCTCGACCCACTCTATATTGTGTGCGGTCCCGTCTGGTGTCGCCGGATGTGGGCGGCGCATGAAGTTCCACTTAGCCGCATTCGCCCCTCATCCCAGCAAGCCACGTCGCCGCTGGCGAACTCTGGTCGCACGCCACAGGTTAATCGGAATGTGGAAGGGGGTCCGCTCCGCACCCAGCAACAAGATTTTGGATGGGGGTTTGGAGTCCATGCCAATACCGAGCTTACGTTTCCGCTCCCGGCCATTGCCAAGAGTTTGCGCGGCAAGGCAGCGCTCGATCGGGCGGCCGGTCAAGGAGGTTGCGTGCGCGCGCGGGTCTTTTTGGGCACGACCAGGTCGCCGCCGCGGTGGGAAAGCCCTTACCTGGTCGGTTCCGCGATGGAAGCCGATCTCGGGACGATTAGTTTGAGCGAAGTTCCGCCAAACGCCCGCCAGCTAATTTTACAGGTGGACGCCGCGCATCAAGGCCGCCCCGCTGGCGCGGACCCGCTCGATGTGCGGGACATGGCCGATTGGCTCGACCCGGTGAGTGAGCTCGATCCCGCAGG
>CAUJKE010000102.1 GCA_963205385.1 Planctomycetota bacterium
GTCCATGCGATTCTCCTTTGAATCCCAAATCAAGTTTAGCCAGACATCCGAGTCGCCCCCAGTTTAACGCATCCAACCCAAAATCTCCTATTGACGTTTTGCAAAAGCAAAAACCGCCCGCAAAAGCTGACATGCACCCGGGAGCGTCCTTCGCGCAAACTCGGACTGGCGTTCTTCGACCACGCGCGACACAATGCCGCATTCTCCAACGTTCCCACTCTTTGTTTGCGGTCCTCTGTTGAGTCCATCCCTGCGATCTTTGTGGCTGGCGTACGCTCCTGCGGTGAAATGGGGGGTGCGCGCCGTTATCTTCGCGCTCGTCATGTGGGGACTGGTTCGCGCTTGGACCGACGCCCAACAAAAATTTGCCGCTTTGGAGTTTTCGCCGACGGAACTCAATCCTTGGTGGCTCGCGGCGAGTTGCGGGTGGTACGTTCTGGCGACGATTCCCTCGGCCTGGTTCTGGCGCGAAACGCTCGTCGCCATGCAGCAGCGGCCCCGGTGGTGGGAAGTCGCCCGTGCTTACTACGTGGGGCATTTGGGAAAATACGTCCCCGGCAAAGCGCTCGTCGTGGTCCTTCGCGCCGCCCTGGTGCGCAGCCAGCGGACGGCGGCCAGCGTCGCGGCGCTGGCGGTGTTTGTGGAAACGCTCACGCTCATGGCCGTGGGGGCCGTCGTGGCCGCGGTGATCTTGGCGATTCAATTTCGTGGTCAGTGGTTGTTGACGCTCCTCGCGGTTGGCTTAGCGCTGTGTGCCGGCGTCCCCACGGCGCCTCCGCTCTTTCGCCGCATTGTGAAACTACTAGGCGCCAAAGTCGCCACCCCGACCATGCACCAGGCCATGCAAGGCTTGACTGGCAGCTTGATGCTCCGCGGCTGGCTAGCCCAAGGCGCGAGTTGGTGCTTGATGGGGGCGAGCCTCTGGGCGGCACTTGCAGCCATGCAAAACGTGCTCCCTCATCTGAATCTCAGCCTCTCCCAAGCGGCGCTGACCTATCCCACACTGGTCGCTTGCATTGCCTTGGCGACGGTCGCCGGGTTCATGTCGCTCATCCCCGGCGGGTTAGGCGTGCGGGAATTCGTGGTCATTACGCTCTTGGCGCCCCAGTTTGGCGAAGTCGCCGCGATCGTCTCCGCGGTCGTGATGCGGCTCGTTTCAATCCTGTCGGAAGTCTCCGTTTCGGCTATCCTGTATACCTGCCTGCCGCCGGTCCGCGACCCGGTCCCAGCAGCCGCTCCCGCGCCCGATTCCTCCTCACTCTCAAACTAATGCTCTCTCTGGTTATCCCTGTCTACAACGAAGTGGAAAGCCTCCGCGAACTCCACCGCGAGCTCGACGAAGTCGCCCAGGCCAACGGTTACACGCTCGATGTCGTCTTCGTGGACGACGGCTCCAACGACGGTTCGTGGGAATTGATCGAGACCTTGGCGAAAGAAGATCCGCGTGTCCAGGGGATTCGCTTTCGTCGCAATTTTGGCAAAGCCGCCGCTCTCAGCGCTGGATTCAAAGCCGCCCAGGGGAAAATCGTGCTCACGCTCGATGCGGATTTGCAAGACGATCCGCACGAAATCCCTCGCTTTCTGGCCGAGATGGATCAAGGCTACGACGTCGTCAGCGGCTGGAAACAGGTCCGCCACGATCCGTGGCACAAGGTCGGCCCCTCGCGGGTTTTCAATTGGCTCGTCGGCTGGATGACCGGCGTTAAACTTCACGATCACAACTGCGGCTTCAAGTGCTACCGCCGCGAAATCTTCGACGAGGTCAAGCTCTATGGCGAACTGCACCGTTTCGTGCCGGTGCTGGCCGCTGCCCGCGGTTGGAAGGTGAGCGAGATCGTCGTCCACCACCGGGCTCGCAAATTCGGCCACTCCAAATACGGCTTTCGTCGCTTCGTCAAAGGTTTTCTCGATTTGCTCACGGTCTACTTCCTCACCGGTTTTGGGCAACGTCCGCAGCATTTGCTCGGCACGATCGGCCTGGGGTTCTTCGGAGTCGGCGGCGCCGGCGTTTTGTATTTGGCGCTCTACTGGATCGTCAAAAACCTGTTCGGCTTCGACACCTGGCCCGACCTCCACGAACGGCCAGCCATGTACTACTCGCTGGGGGCGCTACTCGTGGGGAGTCAATTCATGTCCGTCGGCATCCTCGCGGAAATGTTTACGGCGTTCTACGGGCAAAATCTCCCGGCCTATTCGATCCAGGAGACAACCGCCACGCGGGATTCCGTGTCAGGCAATTCGCTGACGAGCCCTGAGACCGCCAAAGGCCACGGGGAGTAGCGAATTTACGCCGATTTTTCGGTCGGAAATGGAAATCCGACCTTTCCAAACCGGCTCGGAGCGATATATTTAAGACATAGTCGGTTGTGCAAAATCTAGTTAGGGAGAAAAACCATGGGACTGATGTTGACGGAACGGGCCGCCACAGAGGTCAAACGCGTGAAAGAAACGCAAAAGTTTGACGACGACATGTTCCTGCGAGTCGGCATTTCCGCCGGTGGTTGCAGCGGCTTTAGCTACACGCTCGGCTTCGACAAAGGCTTCGACGAGCAAAAGGACAGCAAATACGAACAACACGGCGTGGAATACGTCGTCGATAAAAAGAGCGCGCTCTTCCTCGACGGCACCACGCTCGATTGGTACGAAGGCCTCGAGCGTCGCGGCTTTACGTTCGACAACCCCAACGCCGTCAAGAGCTGCGGCTGCGGCAGTTCGTTCCAAGCGTAGACTATACGCCAACGGTTTGGCCAACGGTTAGCAATTTGATTCATCACTGCCGCAACGACGGCCAGACTGTCGTTGCGGTTCGTGTTTCTTGGGTGATAAGTGCAGCGCGCGGACCTGTGTTGCGCCAGCATGCGTTGTGCCAGCATCTCGACAATTCGTTAAAATGTGCGACGAACGCGCCGCTCAACTCGTGTCCGGCGCTGCTGAGCACGGGACGAGCCTATGACACTCTTCGCGCGGGAAATCCTCGAAACCTGTCTTTACGTGGACGACCTGGCCCACGCCAGGCAGTTCTATACCGGCGTATTGGGGCTGGCGGTTGTTGATGAGCATCCAGGGCGGCATCTCTTTCTGCGCTGTGGCCAGCGGATGTTGTTGCTATTCATCCCTGCGGCGTGCGAAGTCGACGACGGGAGTTTCCCGCCGCACGGCGCTCATGGAGCAGGCCACGTGGCGTTTGCGGCATTTGCGAACGAATACGACGCCTGGCGGACGCATCTGGAAGCACACGCCGTCGCCATCGAGCGGGAGATCACCTGGCCGCACGGCCCGCGCTCGCTCTACTTCCGCGATCCCGCCGGCAATAGCCTGGAAGTGACCGTCCCCGCGCTGTGGCAGCTCAACGAGCAGCGGACAATCATCTCGCCCTAGCGCTATGTCATGAGACGGTCCTATTAGCCGGGCTCGGATGGTGGCCACGTCTTGGCGCTGGCGGCATCACGTTCGAGAGGTCATCGGCGATTGCGGCTGGATCGCGCGTCATCACTGCACTAAAGGATACACATTAAGAGACAAGTCGTCAAGATGTCTTTGTCAATTACAGTTAAAATACATTCTAATTCCCGCCGGTCAGTACGGCGCGCCAACCGGCAATCGCGCGCGGTCGCGCGCCCGAGTTCCACCCTTCTGAGGACAATTATTAGCGAAGGTGCGCACATGCCAATCGGTGTAAACCGTGTGCTCCAAGGAACTTATCGGAAACTCGCACCACTCGCAGGACGAGCGGCCATTAATACGATTAACCATTGGAGGGGCCCTTGATGGGTGCAGTCCCAATGGATTATGAAGTCACCCCTCACCATTCGCCTCGATGCAATCGCAGCCACGAGTTCGACAAGTCCGAGTTGTTCGTGGGGTAACCCCACACAGCGAGAAGCGCTATGAATGGCCCTTCGGCGGATTGTGCGTGGGTCCGCATCACCCGTGCTCAACCACAGGCCTATTACCCGCCTGCCGGCGGGAAAGGGCCGTGAACGGCCCTAAATACCGCCGTTGTTGACCGCGCACGCTATTGCCTGCCCCCCCATCAATGACAGCCCATATTAGCGCCTCGGCGCCATCACCGCGTCAGCGATTCCCCACGGGTGTTCACATTCCTTTTCCGCGCAGCGGACGTAGGCCCGTGCTTGAGCACGCGTACATGTCTTACGCTTCGTCGTCGGCGCGGAACCATGGTTTCAGCGTGGGCTCGTATGCGAAGATTTGGTCCTGGCTGAAATACAGTTCGATTTCGCGGGCGGAGGCTTCCGGTCCGTCGCTGGCGTGAACGAGGTTCATTTGGCGGCTGCTGGAAAAATCGCCGCGGATGGTGCCGGGGGCCGCCTTCAGGCCGCTGGTGGCGCCGAGCATCTCGCGCACCACGCGGATCGCTTCCAAGCCTTCGACCACGAGCGCGACAATCGGCGAGGCGGTGATGAACTGTTCCAGATTGGGATAGAACGGTTTGCTGACGTGCTCGGCATAGTGTTTTTTGGCCAGGTCCGGCGTGACCTGAAGCATTTTCATGGCGATGACGTTGAGGCCTTTGCGCTCGAAACGGCCGATCACCTCCCCCATCAGGCGGCGTTGGACACAATCGGGTTTCAGCAGTACGAGCGTGCGTTCCATGGATTTCCCTGTCGGTGCGTGAGTGTGGAGCGATACTTCAACAATTAACGGCTGATTGTAGAGAATCGGAGATTTGTGGGGAGGGGGGAGCATTGGCATTGACGTCGAAATTCGCTGGCGTTACTCTCCGCGCGCTTCTGGGACCGTTGCGCTCGCCTGAGGGAGTTTGTCTGGCATGAGGCCGAACTTGCACGCCGAATCGTGGCTCTTCGAGCGCCGCCGTTTCTTGCGATTACTCCTGGCTGCTAGCTGCGGTGTGGCGACCGTCGGCGGTTGCACCGGGCCGCTGGTGCGCTCGCAGAGCCCCGACCCGGAATCCTACGTGGACGAGGAGATCGAGGCGCGCATCAAACTCATTGGCGACCTCACCGGCACCTGGGGCTTTAACTATCTCAAAGTCGAGAGCATCGCGCTGGTGACTGGCCTGCAAAACACGGGGTCCGATCCGCCTCCTTCGCAGCAACGGCAAACGCTGCTGGAAGAGATGCAGTCGCATGAGGTGAACGGTCCCAACCAGGTTCTCGCGTCGCCGCAGACGTCGATGGTGATCGTACGGGGTTATATCCCGCCGGGAGCGCAAAAGGGGGACATTTTTGATGTGGAAGTGCGCGTGCCCCCACGCAGTGAAACGACGAGCTTGCGCGGCGGCTGGATGATGCAAAGCCGGATGCGCGAGACGGAATTCCTCGGCGGGGCGGTGCATACCGGGCACATTTTGGCTCTGGCGCAAGGGCCGGTGATTGTCGACGCGGTGTTCAGCAACGCCAACGATCCCGTGTTGAACACGCGCGGCCGCATCCTCAGCGGCGCAGTTGCGATGAAGCCGCGCAAGATGGGGCTCGTCGTGCGGAGCGATTTCCACTCGGTGCGCACCAGTACGGCCATTGGCGGCGCGATCAACATGCGCTTTCACACGTTCGATCGCGGCATCAAGACCGGCGTGGCGGAACCGAAGGACGACAATTACATCGAACTGGTGGTCTATCCGCGCTACAAGAACAACTTGGCGCGCTACATTCGCGTCATTCGCAGCATCGCCGTGAATGAAAATCAGACGGATCGCGCCCAACGCTTGATCTCGCTTGATCGCATGATTCAGGATCCGATTGGCGCGCCTTCGGCGGCGCTGCAACTCGAGGCGATCGGCAAGGAAGGAATCCCCGTGCTCAAGCGCGCTGTGGAACTGAACGATCCTGAAGTCCGCTTTTACGCCGCGGAGGCCTTGGCGTATTTGGATGTCCCCGAGTCCACCAAGCCGCTGCGCGACGCGGCGGAGCTTGAGCCTGCGTTTCGCTGGCACGCGATCACGGCGCTCGCTTCGATGGATGATCTCTCGGCCTACGAAGCGCTCAACGGCCTGTTGCACGTCAGCAGCGCGGAGACCAGGTACGGCGCGTTTCGCGCGCTTCGCAAACGCAATCCTAACGACCCGCTCCTCAAAGGGACGGCGTTCCACCAGGAATTTAGCCTGCACGTGGTGCCTTCCTCCGCCGAGCCGATGGTCCATGTCACGCAGTCGTCGCGGCCGGAAATCGTGCTTTTTGGCGACCAGATTGAACTTTTGCCGGCCGACTTTGTCTTCGCAGGCGAAACGATCGTGGTGAAGCGCGTCGGCCCCCAGGAACTGCGGGTCAGCCATTTCGCCCCCGGCAAGCCGGATGAAATCGAGGTTTGTTCGACCCGCCTGGACGAAGTCATTCGCACCGCGGGGAACCTGGGCGCCCATTACGAAGATATTTTGACTCTGATCCATGAAGCCAAGCGGCAGAACTATATCTCTGCGCGGGTGATGGTCGATGCGTTGCCCCGCTCCAATCGGCTGTTGGAGCAACGGATTGACGAAGCCACCGAGGCCGCCTCGGCGCGCCGCCGCGTGGCCAATCCGCTGCCGGAAATGTTTACCAGCCGGTTGGGAAGCGAAGCGACTGATGAGGACGGCAACGACGCGGCCACGACCGCCGCGATGGAGCTCGAGCAAACAGCCGATCAGGCCGATCAGGCATCGAAAAAGCCCGGCTTTTGGAGTAAGATGAACCCTTGGAGGAAGGAGCCGGAATAGCCGCTCGCGCCGGCCGTGTTGGCGGCGGCTCCTACTACTGTCATCGTCCATTGTTGCTGGCCCCGCGTCGCGCGGGGCTGAAGTATTGCCCATGCTCAAAGCTCTCGAAATCGTCGGCTTCAAAAGCTTTGCCGACAAAACGCGCTTTGAGTTTCCGGCCGGGATCACGGTCATTGTCGGGCCAAATGGTTCCGGCAAGTCGAACATTGTCGACGCCATGAAGTGGGTGCTCGGCGAGCAAAGCGCCAAGAGCCTCCGCGGCAAGGATATGGCCGACGTCATCTTCAAAGGGGGCGGCGGCGGTCGCAAGCCAATGAACATGGCCGAGGCGACCATCATCTTCGACAATAGCGGCGGCCAACTCCCCACGGACGCCCCCGAGGTCCATGTCACCCGCCGCGTCTATCGCAGCGGCGAAGGGGAATACCTCATCAACCGCCAGCCTTGCCGGCTCAAGGACATTCGCGACCTGTTCCGCGGCACCGGCGTGGGGGTCGATGCTTATAGCCTGATCGAGCAAGGCAAGGTCGATCGGCTGCTGCAAGCGTCTCCCAAGGATCGTCGGGCGATTTTCGAAGAAGCCGCCGGCATCAGTCGCTTCAAGGCCAAGAAGATCGAGGCCCAGCGGCGTTTGGAGCGCGTCGATCAGAACCTGCTCCGACTCCGCGACATTGTGGAAGAAGTGGAAAGCCGCCTGAAGACGGTGCGGGCGCAAGCTTCCAAGGCCCAGCGATATCGCGAGTATAGCCAACGCCTGCAAGAGTTGCGGACGCAAGTCGGGATGGTCGATTGGCGGGCGTTGTCGGCCCGGCTGGCCGAGATTGAATCTTGCCTGGACGCGCTCCGCGAGGAAATCGCCGCGCGCAGCGCTGAGTTGGAAAAACACGAAGCGCGGGCGCTGGAACTGGAAACCGATCTAACGACCGCCGGCGACGATTTGCGCGCCGCCGAAGGTAGTTATGCCAAGAACCGCGAGCAGATCGCCGCGCTGGAATCGCAGATCGGGCATCAACGGGCCCGCGCCTGCGAACTGGAGGAAGAGGCCGGTCGATTGCGTCACAACATCGTGTCGATGACCACGCGGGTCGTCGATTCGCAAGCGCGCTTGCGCGACACACTGGCGGAACTAGAGTCGGCCGGCAGCGCTCACGCGGAGGTCGTCGCGGCGCTTTCAGCGCTGGAAGCGGCGCTGACGGAATTGACCTCGCGGTTGGATCGCTTGCGCAAGCGTGGCGAAGAGCAACGCCAACGCCACGGTGAGCAACTGCGCGCGGCCGCTCACCTGGGCAGCCAGGTCGGTGCGCTGCAAACACAACAAGCGAGCGCCCAGCTCACCATCCAGCGCTGCCAGGCGCGCTGGGAAGAGTTGGCCCAGAGCGTGACCGAGGCGGAGGGGGAGCTGGACCAGGAGCGCGCGCAAGAAGTGGACTTCGTACAGGCGATTGCCGGACGAACCGCGGAGTTAGAAGAAGCGCGCAAAGCACTCGACGCCGAGCGCCGCTTGCAGGAGCGTCGTCAAGCCGATTTGACCGAGACGCACGCGAAGCTGCGAGCCGTGAAAGCGCGGGCCTCACTGTTGGAAGAGTTAGAGAACAATTTCGAGGGGCTGGCCTCGGGGGTGAAGGAACTGCTGCAAGCCAAGGACGCGGACGCCGCCGGACCGCTCGCGGACATTCGCGGCGTCGTCGCCGATTTCATCCGCGCGCCGGTCGAGTGGGCGGCGCTGATCGACGCGGCGCTGGGGCCAACGTCACAATATGTGGTGATCGAAGGGGATCGCCTGGTGGCCGCGTTGACTGCGGGGGAAGTCGAACTTCCCGGCCGTGTGGGGCTCGTGCAACTCAATACCCATGCCGCGACGTTTGCAACCGCCGAAAGCGATCTTGCGTCGCAAGCGGGCGTCATTGGCCGCGCGGATCAACTCGTGGAAGCGGACGCTACGAACGTCGACCTCGTCGGCCGTTTGCTCTCGCGCACCTGGCTAGTCGAAACGCTGGCCGATGCCTATCGCTTGTTAGCGAACTATCCCGGCCGCCGCTTTTGTTTTGTCACGAAAGGGGGCGAAGTACTCGCGGCCGACGGCGTCCTCTTTGCCGGCGCGGGAACTGCGGGACACGGGCTCATCTCGCGCCGCAGCGAACTCCGCGCGATCAAACTGGAACTGGTCGCAATCGGCAACCAGATCACCGCGCAGCAGGCGGAACTGGAACGGATCGCGCTCCGCGTCGCGGGGCACGAGCGCGAAGTCGCGGAGTTCGTCGCGCAACAACAACAGGACGAGAAAGCCCTGGCGGAAGTTCGCTATCGCCAACGCGCGCTGGAAGAGCGCCGCGAGCAACTCCGGCGACAACAAGCGACGCTGGCGACGGATGAAGCGATGGCGACCGCCCAGCAACGAGAACTGGCAAAACAACTCGCAGAACAACAGGGCGCTTTGGCGCTCGCCGAGCAAGCGGTCGTCGATCTTGAGCAAGCGCTCGCGCAGAACCGGGCGGAACTCGACGATATCGCCGCGAATCGCGACGCCCAGGTGAAAGAAGTCACGACGCAACGCATCGCGCTGGCCAAGAGCGAACAACGGCTGGAAGCGCTCCGTGCACGCCGCGAGCAGTTGGAGGAAGACCAGCGCGAGCGGGAACGCATCTCCACCGACGCGCAATCGCAACTTGCGCAAGCGCTCGAACGCGCGCGGCAAGCGGAGTTCTCGATTCTGCAAGCGACCAGCCAGGTCGCAGAGTTGTACCTGCGCAAGGAAGTGTTGGCGCGCGAAACTGTGGCCGTCATGGAGCGGCAGCATGCGCTGATTGGCGAGCGGCAAACGCTGGCTGATGCGCTGGCGCGCATTCGCCGGCAACAGCGCAAAGCGGAAGATTCGCAGCACGAGCAAGAGTTGGCCGCCCATGAGGTGCGGCACGAACGGCAGACACTCGCCGACCGCCTCCGCGACGACTACGGCATCGACCTCGCAGCGCTCCCGGCGCCGCAAGCTGCGCCGGTTGTGCCTGCGCCAAAGGTTGTTCATCCGCTGGATGCAGGCGATGAGGATGCCGCAGTCGAAGCGCCGCCGCTGGATGTCAGCGAAGAAGAGCAGCGCGCGGGCGTGGAAGAGGAAATCGCCACGCTTCGCCGCAAAATCAGCAACATCGGCGCGGTGAACATGGACGCGCTAGGCGAACTGGACGATCTCGAAGCCCGCTTCGCCAACCTGAGCGGGCAATACAACGATCTCGCGCAGGCCAAGGAGTCGCTCGAACGGATCATCATCAAAATCAACAACGATAGCCGCCGGTTGTTTATTGAAACACTGGAAGCGATTCGCACGAACTTCCAAGCCCTCTATCGCAAGGCATTCGGCGGCGGCAAGGCGGATATCGTGCTGGAAGAGAACGTCGATATCCTCGAAGCAGGCGTCGACATCATCGCCACCCCGCCTGGCAAGCCGTCGTTTTCGAACTCGCTCCTCTCAGGCGGTGAAAAGGCGCTCACCGCGGTGGCGCTGCTGCTCGCGATTTTCCAGTTCCGCCCTAGCCCGTTCTGCGTGCTGGACGAAGTCGATGCGCCGTTCGATGAGGCGAACATTGGCCGCTTTGTGGATGTTTTGAAGGAATTTCTGGGCTGGACGAAGTTCGTGATTGTCACGCACAGCAAGAAGACCATGACCGCCGCCACCACACTCTACGGCGTGACGATGCAGGAGTCCGGCGTCTCGAAGCGCGTCAGCGTGCGGTTTGAAGACGTCAGCGAAGACGGGCACATCAGCCAGGAAGCCGCCCAGCGCGACTCCGCCGAAGAAAGCGCCGCGTAAGGCGAATCGCGCAGGCAAGTTCGGCTACGTCGGAGAACCTTCCCCCCGCGCGCTCGCCGACGAATTTCAAGCGGTTGCAGAGGCTGCTATCATGGAAGGTGGCTGTTTCTTTCGCTGCGTCCTGCCGGGAGTTGTCTCTCATGTTGCGCGACCTAATGTGGTCTCTCTGTTGCACCCTGCTGCTCGCGTCAGTGGCGTGCGCCGCGGATGCCAACCGCCTCACGTATCTGGATGAGTTCTGCGATCCGTATTATCCGCACTTGCAATTCCCCAAGCTCACGACGCCGCAATGGGTGGGCGAGCCGGGCGTGGAGTGTGTCGTGGTGCTCGCGATCGACGACATGCGCGATCCGGCCAAGTATGAAGAGTTCTTACGGCCGATTCTCGATCGCCTGAAGCAGATCGACGGGCGAGCGCCGGTCAGCATCATGACCAACCAGGTCGATCCCGCGGATGAGCGGTTGCAAGGCTTTCTGCGCGAAGGGCTCTCGCTCGAGATCCATACGTTCGATCACCCTTGCCCTTGCCTGGCAGGCGGCGATTTTGACAAGGCGAAGGGGACGTACGATCGGTGCGTCGACCTGCTGAACCAGGTTCCGAACAATCGCCCGGTGGCGTTTCGCATGCCGTGCTGCGATTCCATGAATTCGCCTAGCCCGCGGTTTTGGGTCGAAGCGTTCAACAAGACCACGCCGGCGGGAAACTTTCTGACCATCGACAGCAGCGTCTTCAACATCATTACGTCGCAGGATGATTCGCTCCCCAAGGAGATCACGCAAAACGACCAAGGCGAGGAGCGGTTTCGCCGTTATGTGCCGTTTCCATCGTTTGTAAACACGATCGAGAACTATCCCTATCCGTACGTGATCGCGGGGAAGTGTTGGCAATTTCCGTGCGTCGTGCCGAGCGACTGGTCGGCGCAGCATGTGCAACAGCCGAACAATCCCGACACGGTCCGCGACTTCAAACTGGCCCTGGACGCCTGCGTGATTAAGCAGGGCGTTTACAACCTGGTGTTTCATCCGCACGGCTGGATCCGCAACGATCAGATTGTGGAACTGATCGACCACGCGGTGGCCAAGCATGGGAAGAAGGTGAAGTTCCTGACGTTCAAGGAGTGCGACGAGCGCTTGCGGAAGAACCTGCTGCACGGCGAAGGTTTGCGCGATGCCCAAGGGAACGACAACGGCGTGCGTTTGCTGGACGCCAACGGCGATGGGTATATGGACCTGGTGATTGGCAACGAGAAGGTACAGCGAACGCGCGTGTGGGACGCGCGTGAGAAGACGTGGCGCGAGGGAAGCTTTCCGGACCAATTCGATTCGCGCGGTCCGCGTTTTGGCGTGCTCCATCCCGATGGCAAGGCATCCATGATCGACACGCACGGAAGAGTTTGGAATCTTTCAGGCGCGGATTGGGCGCGGGACGAGCGATTCTCGAAAGGCATGCGTTTTGAGTATCCAAAGTCGATCATTGGCCCCGGCATGCGTTTTCGAGATCTCGATGGCGATGGCATTTGCGAGTTCATCTACAGCGGGGGCGACATCGGGCAACAAGGCTATGTTCGGCGTTGGAATGAAGAGAGTGGAGCGTGGGAAAGCGCGCCGTTCAGCCTTCCCGAATTCGTTTCCGCTTCGGATGCGGGCTTGCGATTTGTCGAACTCGACGGCGACAAACGCGATGACATCGTTGTCGCAAGCGAAAAGCGGCAAGGCGTATGGCGTTTCGAGTCGATGAAGACCGGCTGGAAAAAAGTCGAACTCCCCGAAAACTTCACCATTCCGTTCATCGCGCGCGGGGATACCAATAACGGCGCATGGTTCCATTCCCAACACCTGTGGGTGCAAAACGAAGACACCAGTCGCCTGGCGGATCATGTGGATCGGCGGTCATTCGCCCAACTGCTAGGCAAACAAGCGGCCGACGAGAACGTCCAGCCAACGCAAACGCAAACCCCCACCGAAGCCGCGCGTCCCGTTGTCATCACCCCCACCGATCGCCAATCGGCTGCGGGGCAAGAGGCGACTGACGAGCGGATTCGAGAACTCGGCACGGCGAAGTCGCCGCAGGAGGCGCTCAAGTCGATCGTTGTGAAGGACGGTCTTACGGTTGAACTCGTCGCCGCGGAGCCGCTCGTCGTCGATCCGGTCGCGTTCGACTGGGGGCCGGACGGAAGGCTCTGGGTCGTTGAGATGCGCGACTACCCACGCGGCATCGACGAACACGGCAAGCCGGGCGGGCGGGTGAAAGTGCTCACCGATCGCGATGGCGACGGCCGGTTCGACGAGGCCCAGGTGTTCCTCGACAACCTCCCGTTTCCGACCGGCATCAAAGTTTGGCGAAAGGGGGTGCTCATCACCGCCGCGCCGGAGATTATCTACGCCGAAGATACGACCGGCGATGGCGTCGCGGATGTGAAGACGCCGCTCTATCGTGGTTTCGGCGAGGGGAATCAGCAGCATCGCGTCAACGGCCTGCGCTGGGGGCTTGATAATTGGCTTTATGTCGGCAACGGCGACAGCGGCGGCACGATTCAATCCCTCCAGACGCAAGAACGCGTCCGTTTCAGCGGGCGAGACATTCGCATTCGCCCCGACGCCGGCGAGCTCGATCCGGTCAGCGGACAAACGCAGTTCTCGCTCTGCTTCGACGACGCCGGCAATCGCTTTGGCGGCAACAATAGCGAACCGGTCTGGCATTATGTCCTCGAGGACTTTCACTTGCGCCGCGTGGAGAGTTTGATCCCGCCGCCGGTGCGCAAGATTGTGCCGCAAGTTTCCGGCAACGCGCCTGTCTTTCCCGCGAGCAAAACGCCGACGCGGTTCAACGATTACCACACGGCCAATCGGTTCACGAGCGCGTGCGGCATCGAGATGTATCGCGACACCTATCTCGGCGACAACCTCTACGGCAATAGCCTGGTCTGCGAACCGGTGCATAACCTGGTGCATCGGGAAGTGCTCACGCCCCAGGGGCTGAGCTTCACGAGCGTGCGGCCGCCGAGCGAGCAAGCGAGTGAGTTTCTGGCCTCCACCGACCCGTGGTTTCGCCCGGTGATGGCGCGCACGGGGCCTGACGGCGCGCTCTATATCGCCGATATGTATCGTCAGGTGATCGAACATCCGACCTGGATTCCGACCGACTGGCAGCGCAGGCTCGACCTCCGCGCCGGGAGCGATCGGGGGCGCATCTATCGCGTGGTGCGCAGCGCAGCGCCGCCGCGCAAAGTCCCTTCGCTCGTCGACCTGAGCACGCCGAAACTGGTCGCCGAATTGGATAGCCCCAGCGGTACACGGCGCGACTTAGTGCAACAAGTGCTGCTCTGGCGGAATGATCAAGGGGCGCTCCCCGGACTGGTCCAACTCGCCCACGACGCGAAGCTGCCGCAAGTGCGTTGGCAAGCTCTCTGTACGCTGGATGGACTCCACGCCCTCACGCCGGACGTCATCGCCACCGCGCTGCAAGACCCGCACGCCGGCGTTCGCCTGCACGCGGTCCGTTTGGCGGAAATGCTGCTTCCGGACCACCCGGCTCTCGGCGAGAAGTTGGCTCCGCTGGAGAAAGATGACGACCTCCGCGTGCAGTGGCAACTCGCCATGACGCTCCACGCGTGGGATGATCCGCGCGGGGGCGAAATCCTGGCCCGTCTGGCCGCGCAGCATGCGCGTGATCCGTACTTCGCGACGGCCGTGATGGGTTCGCTCACTGGTCCTCGTCAGGCTGGGTTCTTGATCGCGTGCTTGCACGACGCCCAGTTGCGCGACGCCTGGTTTGAGAACACGCTGATTCAAGTGATGGAGAACCGCGACTTTGAGACGGTGCGGCGTGTGCTCGCGGAGTTTGGCCGCCAGGCGGATCAGGAGTTGGCGCTCAAGTTTCGCGGGCTCGCCATTATCCTGGAGCGGGTCGCCGCGCAATCGGAACCGCCGGAGCAATTCATGGATGACGCGACGGTGGAAATCATTCAAAAGATCTTTCAGCGCGCCGAGGATTCGTTGGCAAATGCGCAAAAAGCGATTGAAGAACGGGTGGCGGCCGCGACGCTGTTGGGAAGGCAAGCCGCGGCTCAGCGCATGACGCGCCGCGACACGAACTACGCTAGCTTGGAGCGCGTCGCCGCCGATCCCGAGGCTCCCGCAGCGCTGCGCGTCGCCGCCCTGCGCGGATTGGCCACTGCGCCGGATGCGCGGCTGCCGCAACTGGGCGCGATCCTGACTCCGCAAACGCCGAGCCCTGTTCAACAAGCGTTTATCGAAGGACTGACCAACGGCCGCAACCTGGAGCGGGTCGCGGAACTGTTGAACGACTGGCGCTCGCGCACACCGGCGCAGCGCACGCAAATCCTCGACGCGCTGCTCAAGACGCCCCAGGGGTGTAAAGCTTTACTTGCGGCCGTCACTCAGCAGCAAATCTCGCCGCGGCAACTCGACGCTGCCCGCCGAACCCGCTTGCTCGATCATCCCGATGAGAAGATTCGCACGCTGGCGAAGCGCGCGTTGGCGGACGACGGTCCGAGCGATCGCGCGCAAGTGCTCGCCCAATTCGCGGCGATTCTCGACCAGCCTGGCGACAAAGCCCGCGGCAAGCTCGTCTTTGCGAAGCGGTGTGCGCAGTGCCACCAGTACAATCTCGTTGGTCAGGTCGTGGGCCCAGATCTGGCCTCGCTCACCGACAAATCACCATCCGCGTTGCTCACGGCAATGCTCGACCCCAACCGCGCGGTCGAGGATAAATTTCAAAGCTATGTCGCCATTGGAACCGATGGCCAGGTGGTGACGGGGCTGATCACCAACGAGACCGGGGCGAGCATCACGCTGGTCGAGCCGGAAGGCAAGACGCACGACATCTTGCGAAAGGATCTCGAGACGCTCTCGGCCAGCGGCAAGTCGCTGATGCCGGAAGGTCTGGAGCGCGACATGCCGCCGCAAGAGTTCGCCGACGTCATCGCTTATTTGCGCGCGCCGCCGCCGAAGACCTTCGAGGGGAACGCGCCGGCGATCGCCCAGCCCAACGCGGATGGCGCGCTCACCTTGGCGGCGACGAACGCCGGCATCTTTGGACCGTCATTGATCTACGAAGCCAAATACCAGAACCTGGGCTTTTGGCTCAGCGAGCAGGATCAGGCCGTGTGGACGCTGGCCGTTCCTCGCGCCGGCAAATATCGGGTGGTCTTCGACTATGCCTGTGAAGCACCCTTCGCAGGCGACGAATTTCTGTTTACGATCGACGGTCACCAGCTCCGCGGCAAGGTCGCCTCGACAGGAACGTGGGACGATTACCGCAGCGTGGAAGTCGGCCAGCTTGAACTAGGCGCCGGCGCGCAGGAGGCCGTGCTACAAAGCGCCGGCCCACTTCGGTCGGCGCTCATCGACCTGAAAGCCATTCGCCTGGAACCGCTCCCCTAAGTGACGAAGAACATGACTCCAGGAATTGTGTTATCGTCGTTGATCCTTGTGGCGAGCGCCGCGGCGCTGGCCCGGGCTGATGAGGCAGGGGACAAGTTTTTTCAGGACAAGATTCTGCCGCGGCTCAAGCAGCATTGCTTTGAGTGCCACGCCCAGGATGCGGAGGACGTGAAGGGGGGACTCTTGCTCGATACGCGGGCCGGGCTGCGCGCCGGCGGCGACAGCGGCGAGATTATTATCCCAGGCGAGCCCGAGGGCAGCTTGTTGATTCAGGCCCTGCGCTATGCCGAGGACGATCGGCAGATGCCGCCGCGCGGCAAACTCGATCAGGCGATTATTGATGATTTCGTCAAATGGGTGACGGACGGAGCGCCGGATCCGCGCCAGGAGTAGGGCGCAAGCCTGCGGAAGCGCGGCGTCTACGTGGTGCACATCTACAGGGTGCACCGCCTACAATAGGCGCGGGGATCGTGGTACGATATCCCGCTTCCGCCTGCGGTCACGGTGGTCCGCAGGGGAACCCGCCCCCGTGGGGTGGAGTTATTACACCAGGAAAGCGACGAGCCCATGGCACTCGATCCCTATGCACTTTGCCCTTGCGGCAGCGGCCAAAAGATAAAATTCTGCTGCTCGGCCGATATCACCAACGAACTCGACAAGGTGCTGCGTAGCGTCGAGGGAGACCAGCGTGCGGCGGCGCTCGAACAACTCAACCGGCTCCTCACGACCCGTCCGAACAATCCGGCCCTCCTGGCGCTCAAGGGCTCGCTCCAACTTTCGGTGAGCGATATCGACGGGGCTCAGAAGACCATCACCCATTTTCTCTCCGTGGACCCGCGCAATCCTGCGGCCCTCTCGCAAAGCGCCGCGATTACAGCGGCGCAAGGCAACGTGCGCCAGGCTGTGGAACGGATGCAAACGGCTTTAGAGGAAGCCAACGGCAAGCTGAGCCGCCAGGTTCATGAGACGATGCACGTTGTGAGCGATGCGCTGCTCCTGGCCGGCGACATTTTGGGCGCCTATGGCCATGCCATGTTCTACGCGAGCACGGCCCAGCCGGACGATGAAGTTGCCGCCCGCACGCTGGCCAGTATACGTCTTTCGCCTGAATTGCCGCTCTTTCTTCGCCAAGAGCGATTTCTGGAGCGGGCCCCAGACGATGCGAGTTGGAAAGGCAAGTTCGACGACGCCATGACCTGGGCCGCCAAAGGCTGTTGGCTCAAAGCGTGCGAGCAGTTCATCGCCCTGGCGGAGCGTGTTCCCAACGAACCGCGGATCATCAAGAACATTGCGGTGTTGCGCGGTTACTTGGGCGACACCAGCGGCGCGGTGCTGTGGTGGCATAAGTATGCGTCGCTGGAACAAGTCCCGTGGGAGGATCGCGTTGAGGCTGAAACGCTGGCGCAAATGTTGGATCCGAATCAGCCCCGCGATCTGATCGACGTCGTGCGAACAATATTCACGCTGCACGATTCCGATCGCGCCATGGAACGCCTGCTGGCGGATAAGCGGCTGGCGAGCGAGAACCGCGACGCGTTCGTCCAGCAATTGGAAGAAGGCGAAGTTCCGCCCAAGGCCGTCTTCACGTTGCTCGATCGGCCGCTGCCGGTCGGGGGCGCGGATCTTCCGCTCAGCGAGGTTCCGAGGTCCATTGGAGAAGCATTTCTCTACGGTCGCCAGACAGATCGCGAGCCGCGTCTGGAGTTTGTGTGCGAGCGGACACCGGAACTGGACGCCGGCAAGTCCACCTTGACGGAAGTGCTAGGCGACACGCTCAAAGAGACCAGCGAGGAAGTGGTTGGTGAGACGCTCGCGGAGTCCGTGGCGCTGCGCTTGTCGGTGTATCCGCCGCGCGGGATGTCGCGCAATCATTACGCGCAACTGGCCCAGGAAGCCCAGCGCCAGGTGATCATGGAAGTGTGGCCCCACACGAAGAACCGCTTCCTGGATGGCAAGACGCCGATCGAAGCCGCCGCCCATCCCCAAATGCGCTTGCGTTTGCAGGCCGCGATTTTGCAGATGGAGACTGTCAATGCGGGTCAATCCAAGTTTGATTACAACGAGCTGCGCGGCCAACTCGGCCTGGCCACGCTCGACAAGATCGATCCCGAGGGGGTCAACATCCTGCACTTGCCGGCCTGGCGATTGGCGCGGCTTGACTTTGACAAACTTTCGGACGATCAGTTGCTAATCGCCTTTCAGCGCGCGGTGTATTACGCCGATGGCTCGAGCCTGGCGCCGCTGGGCGAGGCGGTGCTCGCGCGTCAAACCGCCGCCGGCACGATCGATCCCCGCGAAGTTTACGAGTTGCTCATTCAACTCGTTAGCGACCCAGTCCAGTCGGCCGATTTTGCCGTTCGCGCGCAGGAATACTCAAAGTCCAAAGGCGAATCGCCGGCGCGGTATATGTTGATGGAGTTGCAAGCCCGCGTCGCGGCGGGAGATGGACAGCGCGCGCAACAAATCGTCCAGACGGTGAGCAGCAGGCACGCCAGCGAACCAGGCATCTCCCAAGCACTGATGCAGATTCTCGTTAACATGGGCGTGATTTCACCGGACGGACGAATGCGCGCACCAGGCGGGCGACCGGCGCCTTCGATGGCCGCCGCAGGCCCCGGCGGCGAAGCGGCTGCCGCGCCTGCCGCTCCTCAGGCTGAAAAGAAAAGCGGCCTGTGGCTGCCCGGCATGGACTAACCGTCGCGCGCAAGGCATTCCATGAACTATTCGGAGTTCGATCACGAGTGCATGCGTTTGGCGCTTGAACTGGCCGCGCAGGGGCGCGGCCGCGTGGAACCCAACCCGCTCGTTGGCTGCGTGCTCGCGCGTGACGGCCAGGTGCTCGCGCGAGGCTGGCATCGTCAGTTCGGCGGTCCTCATGCCGAGGCGGATGCGCTATCTCAAGTGAGCGATCGGAGCCTGCTCGTAGGCGCCACCGCATACAGCACGCTCGAACCCTGCTGCCACTACGGCAAGACCCCCCCCTGCACCGACGCGTTGCTTTCCGCCGGAGTGCGGCGCGTCGTCGCGGCGCTGCGCGATCCGTTTCCGCAAGTGGACGGCGGCGGACTGGCGCAACTCGCCGCCGCAGGCGTTCAGGTCGAGGTGGGCTTATTGGAAGCCGAGAGCCGCGAGCTAAACGCCCCCTACCTGATGCTCATCGAGCAAGCTCGGCCCTGGACGATTGCCAAATGGGCCATGACGCTCGATGGCAAGACGGCGACGACCTGCGGCGATAGCCAGTGGATTTCCAACGAGAGTTCGCGGGCTGTGGTGCACGAGTTGCGCGGGCGCATGGATGCGATTGTCGCGGGGCGAGGCACGGCTGAGCGGGACGATCCGCTACTCACAGCGCGGCCGCCTGGACCGCGCACCGCCACGCGCATCGTGCTCGATAGCCACGCGTCCCTCTCGCCCGCAAGCCAGCTCGCGCGAACGGCGCGCGAGACGCCGGTGCTCGTCGCCGCCGGGCCCCAGGCCGACCCCGCGAACGTCGCGGCGTTGCAATCGTCTGGCTGCGAAGTCTGGCAGGATGCGGCCCTCGATCCGTTCGCCCGACTCGCGAACTTGTGGCGAGAATTAGGTCGCCGCCGATTCACGAACATTCTCGTGGAAGGAGGAAGCCAACTCCTGGGGAGCCTCTTCGACGCGCAACTCGTCGATGAAGTTCACGTCTTCATGGCGCCCAAACTCATCGGCGGACAACAGGCCAGGTCACCGGTCGGCGGCTTTGGCCTGGAACGCATGGCGGCGGCGCGGCAATTGATTGCGCCAGTTATTGAGGAGCTCGACGGCGACGTTTACATTCGCGGCCGCCTCGCGCGACCTTAAGGTCCTCACCGGCGTAACATCTTGATCGCGCTCCGCAGCGCTTGGGCAAACACTTCAACTTCTTCGCGCGTGTTGTAAAGATAAAAACTCGCGCGGGCGGAGCCGGCAATGCCGTAGCGGGCATGCAGCGGCATGGTGCAGTGATGCCCAGCGCGGATGGCGACCCCTTGTTGATCGACGAGCTCGGCAATGTCCATCGCCGCGAGGCCCTCGATGTTGAAGCTGATTAAGCCGCCTTTGTGCTCGGGAGCGGGGCCCAGGATGCGCATCCCAGGCAAATCGGCGACAAGCTCGTGCGCGTATTGGGTCAGCGCTAGTTCGTGGGCGTGAATCCGCTCGAGCCCCACCTGCTCCACGTACTCCAGGGCTGCGGCCAGGCCAATGGCGTTAGCAATCGGCGGCGTGCCGGCTTCAAACTTCGCTGGCAGCCGCGCCGTCGTGAAGCCTTCGGTGGTGACCACGTTGATCATGCTGCCGCCGCCGAGAAACGGAGGCATCGCATCGAGCAGCGCTTCCTTGCCGTACAGCACGCCGATGCCGGAGGGCCCAACGACCTTGTGGCCGCTGAACGCCAAAAAGTCGGCGTTCATCGCTTGCACGTCCGTCGTCATGTGCGGGGCGCTTTGCGCGGCGTCCACAAACAGCAGCGCGCCGGCAGCGTGCGCCAGGCGTTCGATTTCACCCAGCGGATGAATCGTCCCCAGCACGTTCGAAACCGTCGCCACCGCCACGAGGCGCGTCCGCTCGTTGAGCAGGCGGGCGAAGTCATCCATCAAGAGGTGGCCATCGTCGCTGACCGGCGCGAACTTCACCTGCGCTCCCGTCCGCTCGGCCAGTTGTTGCCAGGGGACGATGTTGGAATGGTGCTCCGCGATGGTCAGCAGAATCTCATCGCCGGGGCGAAGATTGGCGTCCCCCCAAGTGCGAGCGACCAGGTTCACGCCGGCCGTCGTGCCGCTCGTGAAAATAACTTCGTGGGCGGATTTGGCATGGATGAATCGCCGCGCAGCCTCGCGGGCGTCTTCGTAGCGGTCGTTGGCCATCGCGGCCAGGTAGTGTGCGCTGCGGTGGACATTGGCGTAGGCGTGTTCATAAACATCCACCAACGCCTCAATCACCTGCCGGGGCCGCTGCGTGCTGGCGGCGTTGTCGAGATACACCAGCGGGTGCTGGCCGTGGACGGTGGTTTCCAGGATCGGAAAATCGGCCCGCAACGTCGCGACGTCGAGGGGCAACTGGGTGGCAATGCTCATCAGAAATCGTTCTCCTACCTCAGTTTACGACTGTTACCCGCAATCGGCAAGGACGCCCGGCCGCGCTTCGGCCGCGCGGTGATCTTCCCCAAATGTGGAATTCTTGATCGCCGAGGGATATAACTGCATGTAAGGACTATTCGCGTCCGCGCGACGCAATCCCTTGGTTAAGCATGGAAACTTCGCGACCATCTCTTCGATCCACGGACAAACTTGCGGCGGAAACGCTGGCGGATCAGAGTTCGCTTGCACCGGTGGTTGGCCAAAGTGCGCCCGCGCCTCCGCCGCTGCCGCAGCGGAATCAAAACCCGGCCAGCACCGCGGAGATGCTTGCGCCGGTCGTCGAGCCAGCGCCGCCGCCGGTCACTGCAGCGCCCCAACCTGTCGCCACCGCGGATCCGCCGTCGGCGGTGGTGATCCAGGATATTCGTCCGCACTGGACGCGCCGCGCGCTGCGCTATGTGCAATCGTCGACGGGCTTCGGCGTCAGTTTGGTGGTTCATGTCGCGCTCATTTTGCTTCTCGGCGTGCTGGTCTTCCACGAGCAAATCGCCGCGCCGTTCATCACCCTGTCGGCGACTAACGGTAAAGCGGAGTCCGACGCGCTGGTCGCGGATACGTTTGAACTAAAGCCTGCGGAGCCGCAACTCGAACCCCACGCGAATGATCTCGGCGGGATGGAGAACTTCGCGAAGTTCAGCGATGTCATGCCGGAACCACTGGGAGACCTCAGTTCTCTCGGCAGCGTAGGCGTCATCGAAGGCGAGTTGCAAGATTCGCTGCGGGAGGGAGTTGGTGAAGGCAAGTTTGGAGGCGAGGGGGGGCTGTTCGACGAGTCCTTCGACGGCATGATCGAATATGCGCGGACCTATGGCCTGGATATTGTCATCGCGTTTGACAGCACAGGCAGCATGGGGGGCGAAATTGCCGCTGTCAAGGATCGCATCATGACGATCGGCGGCAGCCTCGTGAAGAAAGTGCCGAGCACGCGCATCAGCCTTGTTACCTATCGCGATGTTGGCGATGAGTATGTCGTCAAAGGGACGCCACTGTCGAATGATTTAAGCGCCGCGCTGAAGTTCTTGACGAACGTCCGCGCCGCGGGCGGCGGGGACAATCCTGAAGCGGTCGATCAAGGGCTGGAGTTCGCCATCAAGAAGAACAAATTTCGCCTGCGAGCTCGCAAGGTCATTCTCGTCTTTGGCGACGCGCCCCCGCACCAGGAGTCTGTGGACAAGTGCGTGAGCCTGGCGGATGAATTTCATCGTTACGATAAGGGCGTCATCACGATGATTACCGTCCGCAACAGCGAGTCTCTCCCTGAGTTCATCCAAATCGCCAAGGCCGGCGGCGGTTCCGCGTTCGGCATGCAAGACACCGGCCTGCTCATGGAAGAACTGCTGGTGCAAGTGTTTGGCGAAAAGCATCGCCACAAAGCGCTGAAATTCTTCGGCGTCGCCGATTAGGTGCGCCCGCAACTGAGCGGCACGCCTTACTTCTCGGTACAGGTCGCGCAGCCATCGCAGACGTATTCCACGACCCAGCGATAGGTCGGCCGCTGGACTTTTTCTTCGTGCTTCACCAGCAGTTTACGAGTCTTCACGCGCGCACAGGTGGGAACTTGCGTTGGCTGCGAGCAACACTCGCAGTCACTTACGCAGTTTTTGCTCGGTCCCGGCACGCAGACGTCGTCGCAGACGCAACTGTAGGTGGTCTTCACCGTTTCCTTCATTTCGCACACCAAACGACAGACCTTGCGGCACGAATCCTGGCAACCGCAGCGCTGGCAACATGGTCCGCCGGCCGGCGAATAGCTCGCGCAAGCAGCCCACACGATCAGTCCGATACTCAGTTGTTTCCAGAGATGCATCTTGTTCTCCAATCTCAGCAGGCGGGCGAGTGAAGGCGGGGTTTGTCGGGCGGCCGCGAAAGGGCCGGCGGCAAAGCTAAAAGGCAAGCTGGAACCGCGCGGCGATGATGTCGCAATCGCTGTCGCCAAGCGCGGCATTGTCCAGGAAACAGTGAATCCAGTTGAGTTGCACTTGCGTATTGGGGTTCCAGAACCAGTTGACGCCCAACGTCGTATCGTGCAGGCGACCGGGATTGGGCGAGGGAGGCGTAAGCATCGGGATCACGGTCGCATTGGCGGCCGGATCGTTCAAGTTGACGTAACTCCAGCGTGCGACCAGTTCCCACGCGCCCCAGCCGCAGACGCCTTGATTTCCGAGCGCGAAGAACTCCGAATAGGGGACGACTTTATCGAACGCGCCGACGGTGCGGTTGTAGGTGCGGTGTTCGCCGGTCAGGAAATAGCCGGCCTGCACGTAGGCGCCGTCGTAGAACAACGTCGAGCCGACATCTTGATTCACGGAGGTCGCCATGTATTCGGCTTGGAAGTGCGCGGGGCCATACTGCCCGGCGACTTCGACGCCAAACAGGTTGAAATCTTTGGCTTGAATACGCCCCGTATCGGCGAAGAACGGCGTGCCAACAGCCGTCAGCCCGCCGCCAGCCGGGTCGCCTACGAACACTTCCGGAATGACCCGCGCCTGATAGTACCCGCTCGGCAGATTGCTCTCGCGGATGCGCGTGTAATCGTAGCTTCCGCCGACGTGGAGCAAGTAGCGGCCGTCCGCAGGCTCATCGTAATACAACAGGTGCGACGCGCGGGTCGAGAACGCCAGCCCCCGGACATCGCCGATGTCGGTCGCATAGCGCGAATCGCCCAGCGGCGCGTCGTTAAAGCCGCCGCTGGCAAAGATTCCGTAGGCCCACTGGGTGTTTTGATCCTCAGACGCGTCGTACGCCATCATGCCGGTGCGCCGAAACGGCACAAACGCCTGAAACGGGAGCGAGCGTTCAAGGAACTCGAGTTGCTTGACGGATGTCAAGGCGTCCATCGAAAATGGGGCGCGAAAATGACCGATCCGCAGCGCGTTGAGATAGGGGAGATTCGTCTGTTCGCCCCACACATCCATGAAGCTGGGGCGACCGGCGGTTGCGAAGTCGAACTCGACCGAGTAATTGGTGAACTCGGCGACGCTCCCCAGCGCTTGCAGACGAGCGCGGCGAAATCCGACGCCGTCTTGAATGTCACCCAGCGTTTGCAGGTTCACAGTATCTTGCCCAAAAGCAGCGGAATCCAAGTGAAAGAAGCCGGACAGGCGAACCTTGGGATAGCCGGCCGAAGGCGCCGCG
>CAUJKE010000103.1 GCA_963205385.1 Planctomycetota bacterium
AGGCCAGAGACCCTCGGCAGGTGCTGCATGTGTTCCACCCCACCGACGATCTGCACATCCTCGTAGCCGACCATGATGCTATGCGCCGCTTGTTGCAGCGCTTGCAAACTGCTGCCGCAGAGCCGGTTGATGGTCGTGCCGCCGGCGGAAAATGGCACGCCAGCCATCATGCCAATGATGCGGGCGATGTTCAGCCCTTGCTCCATCGTTTGCTGCGTATTGCCAAACAGCACGTCCTCGATCTGGGCAGGATCGACGCCGGTGCGCTGGAGCAGCGCTTTCACGCAGTGCACGGCCAGGTCGTCGCTACGCGTATCGCGGTAGAAGCCGCGCTCGGGATGGGAACGCCCGAGGGGGGTGCGGACGCAATCGATAATGACAGCAGTTTTCATGAGTGTGGCCTGAATTCAATAGGATGGAACAGGCTATCCGCCTGTCCGAAGCCATCGCCGCGGACAAGGCTGTAAGCCCAGGACTTTAAGTTTGGCTGGGTGACGCAATTCCGAGAAGCGTGGCGGTCGAGATGCCTGAAGGATTTTATACTGCGAGAACGCCATCGGTATCTTCTTGTGGTTCTTCACCGGCGTTTGTGGGTGATTTTGAGCGTGAAAGGACGTCCGCAAACTTTCTGGTTTTGGGAATGCTACGCCGGATTATTCACGAGGACCACGCGTCCCGACACCACCGATTGGCATCACACGAGTGAGGGCTATCTTACCGAAATCAACTTGTTTGTTGAACTGAGCACTGTTGGCGTATCACACCGTGAGTTCGTACCCGCGATTGAGCACGGGTAATGCCTCGTCAGCCGAGATGTTGAATGCGGTCCACCAGTTCTCCCGGCGAGAGTTTTTCCAGAGGGCGGAGGACCAAATAGCAAGCGTGTTCGGTGCAGCAATCCAGAATCACTTGCTGGTTATTAGGGATTTCAAAACCGGTGGGACAGGGCTCGTGGCCGTGGACGAGAAGTTCGGCGCTGACGAGTCGCGCAAACGCGGCGGCGTTCTCAGGGCGAAAGTCACGCCCCCAGACGAGCCGAAACGCGGCCCCGTTGCAGGCGAAATCTTCCTCTTCGA
Source organism: Planctomycetota bacterium (assembly GCA_963205385.1). GTDB lineage: Bacteria > Planctomycetota > Planctomycetia > Pirellulales > Pirellulaceae > JAEZGD01. The sequence continues at coordinate 1,077 of CAUJKE010000103.1, forward strand.
GCGGCCGGTCGAAGACGGACACATCAAACCCCAACTGATCGACCTTTTCCGGCAGGCTGTGGCAGATGAAAGCTCGCCCGCAGCGCGCGGCGAGCGGGAGCGAGGCGAGAAAATCGAGACACGCGAGGCGAACTTCCTCGGCCGCGTCGCCATACCTTTCGCGGAGGCCGCAACGGAAGCTGAGGTTGAGGACGCGGCGGTGTTTGGTGATCGGGTAATCGGTTAGTTCGGCGAGCTCATGATTGCTCATGAGAAAATGGAACTGCTCGGGAAACTGCGTCTTATACAGGGCGACATCTTCGAGCATCCGATGCGACATGCAACCGCCGCCGGGGTAGGTCGGCCCGCCGTGGCAGACTTCCTGCATGATGAGATGCCGGCGGGGGTGGTTGGCCAGGTCGGCCAGATTCCAGAGCTTGTTGAAGTTCACCCGGTTGCCGTGCAAGTCGGCGGTGATCATCACCTCGTCGGCCACGTCGTGATTGAGTTCGACTAAATTCCCCACGCGCGCGGCCGTAGCTCGATTACACTCGGCCGCCTGACGATAGGTGGCGATGATGCAGGCGACAGTTTCGGGCGAGGCAACCATGCGGCGGTGTGTTCAGACGAGACAAAGCAGGCTCGTGGCCAGCGTCAGCACAAATGCCAGCACAAGCGCTTGCCGAGTCCAGGATGTAGTTCAACCTGTGGGAGACTTTCGCGGCGGCGCCACGCCATCGGGCTTGATTTTCAAACCGCCGGAGGCGCGCAAGTCAATGCGATATTGTCGGCCGGGAATCACTTCCAGAATGACGGCCGTTTCGAAAGCCGCGTCGATGCCGAGCGCTTCCGCTTTTTTCTTGTCGTTGGCAATGTTCCAAAAATCGCTCCAGATGCGCTTTTCCAGATCGCTGGGAGGCGCGCCGCGATAGGCGACGGGGCGCGTGCCTGCCTGGTCGAGCGGAGCGGCGTCCAGAGGACGCTCGCCATCGCCGTAAATGCTCTTGAACAAGCAGAGGCTCGTCGAGCGATCGATCGCGGCCGTCTCGACGTAGTGGTCTTCAAACTTCACGGTCCAAGCCGCCACATGAACTTTCTTTCCCAGCAAGCGAAACTGCCGCGGCGTCTCGATCATTTCGCCGGCATCGTTGATCTCGACAAACTCGACCAGCGTATAAGGCTCACCGCTGGGGTCTTCGCCTTGATCGAGCACGGTCAGTCGGGCGAGACGATGATCCACCTTGAGCAGTCGCAGCGCGGTCTCGGTCCTTTCAAGCCGTTGCTTGACGGTCTTGAGATCGCCTTCGAGCGCGGTGATGCGTTTCTGCCGCTCCGCCAGTTCGACGTCCTTGGCGCGCAGTTCGATGTCCGCGGCATTGTACGTGGTGTAGCCAAACCAGCCTCCCACCGCGAGCAAACCGGTGATCGCCAGCGCCAGGACGGTACGGGCGGCGCTGTTGAGCGTCGATACGGTCTGCATGAAGCCTGCCATCTGGATCTCTCCCCGTTCCTCGGTTCCGTGAAATACAATTGTAGGTCATGGAGGGGGGCGAGGGAAACCTGGGAAAATGGCTCGCTAGCGCACAAAACGCCTGCGAGCGGACTCGCAGGCGTTTTGGAGTTGGGTGAGATGGATGGCCGGAGAGGGCTTTAATTCTGGCTCAGTGCGGCCGCCTTTTCGCCGGGGGACTGTGGTTCCGACTTGTCGGCCTTCTTCGATTCTTCAGCGAGGACTTCGGCCACGCGGGCGATTTTCATGCCGGTCGCAATTTCGGCGGGGTGAAAAAACCGCTCGACGGAACCGTTCACATGGCGAACCACCTTGGCGTTGAGTTCTTCCCACGACATGCCGTTGGCCAGGTGCCAGGCGGCAGCTTGCGCCGACGAGATATCAACCTGACCACTGCCGACCAGTTTGCAGAGTTCGACAACTTTCTGATCGCTGGTCACGGTCGCGATGGGAACCAACTTATAAGGCACGATGGGGCTAGGATCCTTCTTGCCGTGTTCGAGGCAGACGGTCGGCACGCGGACTTTCTTGAACTTCTCGGGGCCGACATTAAACACGCCGCCGCCACCGCCCAAGCCGCCGCCGCCGAAGCCGCCGCCACCCATGCCGCCCATGCCGCCGCCGCCGAAGCCGCCGCCGAGCGATTGATTACCACCCATGCCTCCCATGCCTCCCATGCCGCCCCCCAAGCCTCCCATGCCGCCACCGAGACCGCCGCCGCCAAACTGCGCCAGCACCGGCACGCCTGCAAAGGCTGCCGGCATTTTAACGCTGAGCGGCTTCTTGGTCTTGTTGATCAAGACGAACGTCGCTTCATTGGCGTTCTTGGGGATGAATTTGATTTCGATGTCGCCAGCGTCCAGCGCCGCGAACATCTCCACGGTTTCACCTGCCGCTTGGGCTTTGGGTGAAGAGGAATCAGCCGCCCATGTAGAGCCGATGAACCCCAGACCGACCACGACCGCGAGTGCCGCCATGCAGCACGTAACCCAATGCTTCAACATCTTAAAAATTCCTTCTGCCTCTACGTCGCACGAAGCGAGACGCTTACCGGCACATCACAGCCCCTGATGCGAACCGGCAATGCGAGGAGCCCATTGCCGGCAACCGGTCTTGATCTACCTGGGATTGAAAACAAGGTGTAAGAACGTCGGAGCAGCCCAGGCAGACTTCTTCCTCACTCAGAATAATCGGCTGGCGGCCATTTTCCAAGCGAAATTCGCTCCGAATTTTGCCGAAATGATGGAAACCAGCCTGTGGTGCGGGCGATTGTGGTGGATTGTTGACCGAGATGTCGATGATTACGGGTTTGGCGTCGCCTATAATGCAAGATGTGAATATGCCTGCACCGTCCATTTCGATCCTCATCCCCGCCTACAACGAGCATGCCACGATCGGCGTGGTGCTTGCGAAGTTGTTAGCGCTGCCGCTAAAGGTGTGCGAAGTGGTGGTCGTGGATGACGGTTCAACCGACGGAACCGATCTCGTGGTCCAGCGTTTTGCCGCGGAAGACGCCCGGGTGCGGTATTTCCGCCAGGCGAAGAACCAAGGCAAGACGGCGGCGATCCGCGTCGCGCTCGATGTGGCCCAGGGGGAGATCCTGCTCATTCAAGACGCCGACCTGGAATACGATCCGGCCGACATCCCCGACCTTGTCGCCCCGATCCTGGAAGACAAGGCGGACGTCGTGTACGGCAGCCGGTTTTTGGTAAAACGGGCGGCGCGGGTGCTGTACTTCTATCACTACCTGGCCAACAAATCGCTCACGTTTCTCTCGAACCTGCTCACCAATCGCAACATGAGCGACATCGAAACGTGCTACAAGGCGTTTCGGGCGGAAGTGATTCAACCGCTGGAACTCACCAGCAGCGGCTTTGGTTTGGAGGTGGAAATCACCGCCATGATCTGCCGCACCACGGCGCGAACCTATGAAGTGCCGATATCCTATTACGGCCGCACGTATGACGAGGGGAAGAAGATTGGCCTGAGCGATGGGGTCGCGGCATTGTGGTACATCCTCTACTACAACCTCGTCGCACCGTACACGCGACTAGGGAAACGATACGTCCACACGGTCAACGCCGCCTTGGCGCATCGCGCCGCCGAGAACGGAACCGCCGAAGTCGAGAATTCGGTATTCAGGGCCGTTCACGGTCCTTTTCCGCCCTCAGGCGGGTATTAGGCCCGTGCTTGAGCACGGGTGATGCTAGCCAGTCCCCCCCAACGCATAAACCCAATCGTCAGGCTGGGGAGGAGGAAGCTCTCGGCCTTCCGCCACCAAACAAGCGACCACACGCGTTGAGCATCGCCAGCGAGTCTCGGCGAAACGCTCATGCGACTAAGCTTTACAACGCCTGCGACTGAGGCCTACAATGCCGAGAGGGGCTAATCGGTCTGCTTGCAATGAGAGTGATTGCAACCCCCAGCGGGAGGTTCGATCCCGCGCACCTCGGCGCGCGATTGCCGCGCGGAACGTCATCGCCCTCCTCTGGCTCGCGGAACACAAGGAACCTCAAAATGCTTACCAGTCAGAAACGTCGGATGCGTCAGTGGATTGCCGTGGGATTTTCTGTGGGAGTCGCACTTTGTCTCGGTGTCGCCGTGGGCCTGGTCGCGGGGCGCGGGCTCTCCGGCTTCAGCGCGACGGACGACTTGCCGCTCCACGCACTCGCCACGCACGGCAACGACTCGATGGCGATTGCCACGGGGCCGATCACGGACAATATGGAAGGACTCGTCACGCTCGACTTCCTCACCGGCGAGATGAAGCTGTTCGTGCTCAGTCATCGGACCGGCAAGTTTGTTCTCGGCGCACGACAGAACGTGCTGGCCGATCTCGCGATCGAAAAAGGGAAGAAGCCTGCTTTCTTGCTGGCGATGGGGGGCTCGACCTTCATCCAAGGGGGCGCGGCCCTGCAACCAGCGAGTTCAACCGTGTATGTCTGTGATGCCAATACCGGCAACTTCATGGCGTATGGCATTCAGTACAGCTCGACGGCTTACAAGTCGGCCACCCCCTCCCAAGCCGTCTTCCTCAAGCTCGATGCCGGTAAAGCCCGCGATTTGAATCTTGGCGAATAACCGGCGGCAGCGCGCTTAACCGGCGGCAGCGCGCTGCGCCGCGCGCCATCGGCGTTATCTGCGTCATTGCCCGTTAGGGATATCCGCGCTAAAATGAGACGCGGATATCCTGTTGTGATTCCGCTGGACGTTACTTTCCGCACTTTTCGCGGTGAATCCTGAACGTGCAGCGTTCAGGCAATGGGGAGTTTTTTCGTGCAAATTCTGTTTAATGGCGAATCCCGCGACATCACGCCCGACGCGACCATCGCGGAACTGCTCGCCGACTTGCAACTCACGCCCAAACTCGTGGCCGTCGAAGTCAATCGGGATGTCGTGCCGCGCAGCCGTCACGGCGAGCATCGCTTGCAGGCCGGCGACGAAGTCGAAGTCGTAACGCTGGTCGGCGGCGGATAATTTCACGCTGATCGAGAATCGCATCGCTGGAGAAATAACCATGGCGACAGATCTTACTGCTTCCACCGACATCCTCCGCATCGGCGGGCACACGCTGCAAAGCCGCTTGATTGTCGGCACCGGCCGCTACGAGACATTCGAAATCATGGCCGAGGCGCTCGCGATCTCCGGCACCGATTGCGTGACCGTCGCCGTGCGCCGCGAACGACTGTACGACGGTGAAGGCCGGAACATTCTCGACGCTATCGATCCAGCGCGTTACACGCTGCTTCCCAACACGGCCGGCTGCTTCACGGCGGAAGACGCGGTCCGCTGCGCTCGCCTGGGGCGCGAGATTCTGCTGGGGCTCGAAAACCCTGGCGCGGATTGGGTCAAGCTTGAAGTCCTCGGCGATAGCCGCACGCTTCTGCCGGACCCGCTCGCCACGCTCGCCGCCACGGAACAACTCGTCGCCGAAGGCTTTCAAGTTCTCTGCTATACCAGCGACGACCCGATCATCGCCAAGCGGCTCAAACAGGCCGGGGCCGCGGCCGTGATGCCTGCGGGAAGCCCGATCGGCTCCGGCCAGGGCATCCTCAATCCCAACAACCTCCGCATCTGCCTCGAGTATCTCAAGGAAGGCGATCCGGATTATCCCGTGATCGTCGATGCCGGCGTGGGCGCCGCGAGCGACGTCGCGGAAGCCATGGAGCTAGGCGTGGACGGCGTGTTGCTCAACACAGGCATCGCGCACGCGCGCGATCCGCTCGGCATGGCCAAGGCGATGAAACTCGCCTGTGAAGCCGGTCGTTTAGCCTACCTTTCGGGCCGAATTCCAAAGCGTCTCTACGCTTCCGCCAGCAGCCCCGAGGAAGGGGTCATTTCCACTCGGCCCTACCCTTCCGCAGCCACACCATAAAATACGCACCCCCGTGCTTGAGCACGGGTGTATGTGCGGCGTACTCGCATGGCCGCAGAGCGCGCCGGCGGATCGGCGACGGGGACCGCCCCACCTACCGCTCGTGGCGTGAGCGTCCTATAATCCGCGAATTATCACCCCAAACTCTCTCCCGCGGCTGTTGGACGGTGCTCGATGAAAATACATGAATTCCAGGGGAAAGAACTCTTCCGCAAGGCCGGTGTCGCGGTGCTCGAAGGGGTAGTCGCTCGCACGCCCGAGGAGGCGGCGGACGCCTTTAAGAAGCTAGGCGGGGCGATTGCGGTCGTTAAGGCGCAAATTCACGCCGGTGGACGGGGCAAGGGGACGGTAAAGGAAGTCCCCACCCAGCGCGGCGTGCAGTTGGTCAAAAGCGCCGACGAGGCGGCCACGGTCGCCAGGAACCTGCTCGGCAACACGCTGGTCACGATCCAGACCGGGCCGGAGGGGCAAACCGTGCGCCAGGTGTTTGTGGAAGCCGGTTGCGACATCGGCCGCGAGCTTTACCTGGGGATCGTGCTCGACCGGGCCCTGTCCATGCCGGTGCTGATGGTGTCGACCGAAGGGGGCGTGGAGATCGAGAAGGTCGCCGCGGAAACGCCAGAGAAGATTCACAAGGAGCATTTTCATCCGCAGATCGGCTTGCACTCGTACCAGGTTCGCAAGCTGTGTTGGAAGCTGGGCATCACCGGCGCGTCGGTGCGGAGCGCCGAGAAGTTCATGAAGGCAATTTGCAAACTGTATGTGGACCTGGATTGCAGCCTGGCCGAGATCAACCCGCTGGTGATTACGAAGTCAGGCGAGATGTTGGCGTTGGATGCGAAGATCACGTTCGACGATAACGCGCTGTTCCGCCACAAGAACCTGGCCGAGTTGCGCGACCTGAGCGAGGAAGACCCGGCGGAGGTTCGCGCCCAGAATGCAGGTCTGTCGTATGTCAAGCTCGACGGCAACATCGGTTGTCTGGTCAACGGCGCCGGACTGGCGATGAGCACGATGGACATTATCCAATATCACGGCGGCAAGCCGGCGAACTTTTTGGATGTCGGCGGCGGCGCGACGGCGGACCAGGTGACCGAAGCGTTCAGCATTATTTTGAGCGATGCGAACGTGAAGGGGGTCTTGGTCAACATTTTTGGCGGCATCGCCCGGTGCACGACGATCGCCACCGCGATCATCGAAGCGAGCAAGCGGGTGGGCTTCAAGGTTCCACTGGTCGTGCGCCTGGAAGGGACGGAAGTCGAGGAAGGCCGCAAGATGCTGGCCGACAGCGGCATCGCCGTGATCAACGCCACCGATTTGACCGACGCCGCCAAGAAGATTGTGGCCGCGGCCGGCAAATAGCTCCGCTGCGCAATCGCCCTACCCATACAAAACTCCAGCCTTTCGCACAGATCGCAACTACCATGAGCATTCTCGTCAACAAGCACACCAAGGTCATCTGCCAGGGCATTACCGGGAAGGCCGGCGAGTTTCATACCAGGCACTGCAAGGAATATGGCACGCAGATGGTCGGCGGCGTGACTCCGGGCAAGGGGGGCGAGACCGTGCAGGGCTTGCCGGTGTTTGATACGGTCGCGGAAGCGGTCGAGAAGACCGGCGCCGATGCGACGATGATCTTCGTCCCCGCGGCGTTTACGGCCGATGCGATTCTGGAAGCGGTCGATGCCGGTATTCGCGTGATTGCCGCGATCACCGAAGGGGTTCCCGTGCTCGACATGGTGCACGTGAAGGAAGTCGTCGAGCGGAACAACGTCACGCTGATTGGTCCCAACTGCCCAGGGCTGATCACGCCAGGCGAATGCAAGATCGGCATCATGCCTGGTTACATTCACCAGCCAGGCAAGGTCGGCATTATGAGCCGGAGCGGGACGCTGACGTATGAAGCCGTGTGGCAGACATCGAACTTGGGGCTGGGGCAATCGACGTGCGTCGGCCTCGGCGGCGATCCGATTGTCGGCACCTCGTTCATTGACCTGCTCAAGCTCTTTCAGGATGACCCGCAGACCGAAGCCATCTTGATGATGGGCGAAATCGGCGGCAGCGCGGAAGAAGAAGCCGCGGCGTATGTGAAGCAGCACGTCACCAAACCGGTCGCCGCGTTCATCGCCGGCCGCACCGCCCCGCCCGGCAAGCGCATGGGCCACGCCGGCGCGATCATCTCCGGCGGCAAAGGGACCGCCGCGGAGAAAGTCGCCGCCCTGGAAGACGCCGGCATCGTGGTCGCCGCCAGTCCCGCGGATATGGGGACGGCGGTGAAACGGGCGTTGGAGAAACGGAAGTAGAGGCAAGAAATTAATGTCAACGATTTTGAGGTGGCATGGCGGATTTGGCCTTCATGAGTTGCTGACTTCCGAGACGCACAGGGACAATTTCTCGACGCCTGGCGTTTATCTCTGGATCGATAATAGCCGTTTAGCTCGCGGTGTTTGTTATGTCGGTCGAGCGACCGGCGCTCCTGATCTCTGGACGCGCCATTGGCAGCATTACACGGCCTTGATTGCCGGACACTACCTCGTGCCCGCCGCCGCTCGCAGCGATGCCCGGGATTGGGGAATGGATTACAAAAGTTCATCAGTTGCCGAAATACTGTTTGATGAAGAGCAATACGTCCAGCTTGTTAGGGATTGCTTCGCGTATGCCAAACAGTTTTCAGTCTTTCTGTGTCCGTTACATCCATCGCTTGTGAAGGCGATTGAAAGGCAGTTGCTGTTCGACTTGCAACCTTTTGATACAAAGTGGGGTACACGAAGCCCACCGGAAGTTCCGGTCGAACTTAAGCACGAAACTCCGAACTGGATGTCTGAACATATTCCAGAGGAAGTCCGAAGCCGAGTTGTTGTTCATCCAAACGGACTGAATAAATAAGGCAGAAGCGCGCTGCGATCTGCAAAGCTAATTGCTCAACCAAGCGTGCAGTAACGGGCTTCGATTCCTGGGCTCAAGCCGTCAACCAAAACAATCGGCATTTCCTGCACTTCGCCGTCAATCGAGACCTCAACGGTTGCGGGGGTCGCTGGTGGGACGCTATAAGATTCTCGGACGGTCAGCGATCCGCCGCCAATGCGTTCAAGCCACAGCCGCTGATCCGCCACCAACAGATAGGCTTCGATTTTCGCGGAATGGCCCATTTGCGGGACGATGCTCATGTCAAACTCCGATCTGGAAGAGCGGGCGATTCGATACGCGACTTCAAGGGGTATGGAGTATTCTAGCAGATCCATTGGTTCAGGAAACGATGGTTTTGTCTGGCGAACATCTCGACAAACGGCCGTTAAGGTTTTCTGGCGCGAGGACACGTATCAGCGCGAATTGGCCTGCTACGAGCGGCTGAGAGACCGGCATGTCGCCAAGGTGAAGCATTTCAAGGTGCCGCGGCTGATCGATTTCGACGACGAATTATCGGTCATCGAAATGGAACTTGTGACGCCACCCTACCTTCTCGATTTCGGCAAAGCCTATGTTGATTATCGCCCCGAGTATTCTCAAGACGCATTGGACTGCTGGGACGAGCAGTATCGAGAACTCTGGGGAGAGGAGCAGTGGAAGATGGTGCGGAAACTGATGGCCAGCCTGACGATGGTCGGCATCTACTATCAAGATCCGACACCACGAAACATCCACTTCGGCGAGACAGAAGAAGAATAGTCGCACGGTGTGCGTGCGATTCCGTGCAATTCCCTTTTGGAGCAAGCCATTCGAAACCACAGCGCCGCA
>CAUJKE010000104.1 GCA_963205385.1 Planctomycetota bacterium
TGGCGGGCTTCGCCACCTTGTCCGTCCGTCACGAAGACGGTTACGTCATATTCGCCGAGTTGGGCCGGCGATGGTTGCCAACGGAGCACACCATTTGACGCAAGGCTCATTCCGGCCGGCATTTCTTCCAATGCAAACATCAACGGATCGCCATCACTGTCCGCTGCTGTGATGGCGTAGTAGAACCCGAGCGGCTGGAAGACTGCGCTGGGGGGCGTGGAAGTGATCACGGGGCTAGTATTAGTTGCGGTTGTCAGCACATTAATGGTGAACTCTTGCAGGGTCTCGCCACCGCGTCCGTCGCTGACTGTAATTGCGAACGATTGCTGGCCCACCTGGTTCGCCACCGGAGTCCAGGTAAACAACCCAGTCGCGCCATCAAGATTTGCCCCTATTGGCAACGTGACACCCGTGAACGTCAAAACGTCGTCATTGGCATCACTCACCCGCAGTTGATAGACGAAGGGATGATCCACGACGGCGCGCACCGGTGGAACGGAAAGCACCGTCGGGGGTGTGTTCGGTGGCACCACATTGATCGCGAACGACTGCAAGGTCACGCCGCCGTGGTTATCTTTGGCGCGGATGATTATGGCCTGTGAGCCCAGCTGCGCCAGCGTTGGCTGCCAGGCCACAATGCCGAGCGTGGGATGAATCGTCATGCCTGCTGGGGAGACGGGAAGATCAAAGGTGACTGGATCGTTGTCGGGATCTTGGACGTTAGTGACATACGTGATAGCGTCGCCCGCCACGGCTTCGGTCGGCGCTGTAGAGAAGAATCGGGGCGCTTGATTACTGATGGTGGCGACTTGGGTATTACCAAAGTTCACACTGGAAACAACCTGATTATCTGTCACGACCACTGTGTGAATGGCGTTGCCAGGCAACGTTTGTCGCCATCCTGACCGGGGCTCTTCAGCCACGTAAAAGGTGCCAGAGGGTATGCCGGTGAAAGCGTAGTTGCCTTGGGAGTCCGTTACGGTGAATCGTTCGCCTGGGTCACGCCGGCCATTCTGGTTTTGATCGAGGTAGATCGTCCAGTTTGCAAGGCCCGGTTCCGGAAGAACCAGTCCAGTTCGTATGTTGTCGATACCTGTGTCCTTTATGCCGCCTTCAAAACCCGTCCATCGGATCTTTCCAATTGGAGCATTGGCCGTGATTCCGACGAAACCAAAGGTGTCGGCGGGCTGGTTTAATGTATAGGTACCGAGCAAGCTTTCGTTGATATCGAATACCGTCAAGATAGGTTTTGAAGTTGAGAAGTTTGTGATGGTGTTAAAACCAACGGCAGTCGGTGGCTGAGCAAAAGAAAACTCGAACACCTCGTCGCCTGTTGCTGTCAAAACGTTGCTTGTCAGCGTCACGCCAAAATCACGGAATTGTCGCACGGCCTGAATTGCAGGTGTATAAATGAAGAGGTTGGGTGACGGCACACCACCGTAGGCTGTGATTGTCATCGCACCCAAAGTAACCGGGGAGTATATCTCGATCCCGCTTTGCGGTTCTTGCTCAAAGTCGGCAATGATATCGGTACTTGAGTTGACGGCGAACGACGCGAAATCATTGAAAAATCGGATGCCGTCGCCGCTAACGTCGTTGAATTTGGTGCCGTGAATCTCGCCACTACCGTTCACTATCGCAATCGTGAAGCTCTGCTCGTCAAATCCACCGCGGCCGTCTTCGACACGGACGCTAACCGTGGGGCTTTCAACGGAAGCTATGTTCACATCGTCGATGGCGACGTAGGCAAGTTCGGACGGATGTGTTGCGTACGGAATAAGGACGAAATAGTTGAAGGAGAATGGCAGGCCCTCTGGTGCCAGGAACTGGAATTTTCGATCCTCCCATTGGGCGTTGATCGTAGCTGACGAAAACTGACCGACTTTGATCGCGTTAGAAGCAATGCTGGCTCCATCCGCAAGCCAGACTTCGTAGCCGACGGAGTTTATAGTTGTCGTCAATTGCGAGGCCATAATGGCAGCCGTCGCCTGATAAATGTGACCAGGCAATAGTGGATCAGGCAGCAATTGGCCGATGCCTTCGTAGGCTCCTGCTGCGCCGAAGCGAGCGCCTGCAATCCACCGTACTCCGCTATGCGCCGGGGTCTCGACTGGCCAATTGCCCATGTAGCTGCCGGGCGAAGTCGTATTGATACCGTACGATCCATCGGTACTCCAGGTGTCGGCCGCCGGAGAGATCGAAGCGACTGCCACCCAATCTGAAGGCACTTGTCCAGGGCCTTGTGTTGGCGGGGAAGGGACGGACTCGAAACTCGCGTTCGACAGAATATTCTGATGGCCAACCGTCCAGTTGATCTGGCCGGATTTCGCGTCAATCGTCATCCCCGGCGGGGCTTCGACTAGACTGTAGGTGAGGGAGTCGTTGTCGGCGTCTATCGCCTGGACGCCATATTGAAATGATGCGCCTTCCAGTCCCGGCGGATGGCTAACAATGAACGGCATATGGTTCGTGGAGTCCGGCAATACACAAACGACAAATGTCTGCGCCACGATTCCTCCCAAACCGTCGCTCACCTGTACCGAGGTTTCGTGATTCCCCATTTGTAACGCGCTCGGTGACCACAGGATAAGACCCGAAGTGGAATCGATGCTCATGCCTGTTGGTGCAGCCGACAAGGAATAGGTCAAGGGATCGCGGTCAGGATCAAACGCTTGCACGGCGTACTTATACAGGTCACTGCCGATGTTTGTCGCAAGGACAGGAGTCGAAACGATAATTGGAGGTCTGTTTGCAGCGGGAGCGGTAATTGACAGCGAGAAACGTTGTTCGGTTACGCCGCCGAAATGATCCAGCGCACGAATGGCGACATCATGACTACCCAGTTGTTCACTGGTCGGTTGCCATTGGATTAATCCGGAGGAGGGATCAATCATCATGCCAGTGGGATAGATAGCCAGTTCATACTTGATTGAATCTTGATCTTTGTCAACTGCGTGCGATTGATAAACGTACTCTTTACCAAGGGTACCATAGACGATCGGAATCGAATCAAACGTTGGGGCAGAATTCAATTTGCCGTAGAAAACCAAATCGTAGCTGAATGTCGTAAGATTCGGATTGTGGAAGCTAATCGCCTTGGGCGTCGTTTCTTGGTTCGGCGCAAGTTTTCCTCCTGCGGCGAGACGAGTAAAGTCGTAGTAAAGCGTTCCATCAGGGAGAGAGCCGTCCGTGCTCATCAAATGTATGGTTGGCTCGCTGATATTCTTTACGCCGATCAACAGCGGCACACCTACTTCAAACTCTCCCCGATTCTTACTCGCCAGCGTGACATTGACCGTTCGCCCACCACGACTGGACGAAGTTAGTCGGTGGACGCCTTGAAAGCTGGCAGTCACATCAACATACCCCGGTGGCAATGTTGAGGTCTCCGTTATACCAATTGTCGTAAACACTTGCGAAAGTATGTTGCTCTGACCATCGCTCGCTCGAACTATGTATTCATTTCTACCGGGAAGTACGTCGACAAGCGTAAAGAACCTTCCAGTCGCGTCATAGGCGATCACATTTTGATCGTTGACGGACACGGTGACCTGTTGCAAGTCGACGCCTGGGTCTGCAAATACTTGTCCCGTCAGCACAATGTGATTCCCAGCCGCATGAGCAGACTCAAGTGGCGCAAGCGAGACCGTGAACGGCGGGGGTTCACCTTGTGGAGATGGCAAATGTTCAAGTAGGTCCGTGGGAACCTCTGCCAAGAGTCGACGCTCTTCTAACGACTCGATCTGCAGTCGACGGTGACGTCGCGCTAGGTGTTGCCACCAACTGCGGCCGGATGAACGTGTCATCGAGTTTTCCCGACGAAATGCCGAGAAGTGGCGATGTATCACGCAAGATTACACGCGCCCCCTTCCTTTGGAGTAGTTAGGATTTATGGTATTTCCAACGAACGCTTGTTGCAACGGTACTGATGCCATCAATTTGTTGGGGTTGAGACCAAAATACTAGACTTGTGATCACTCTGCGCCTGAAAGCCAAGCATTCGACAACCGACCAGCGACCGCTGGTCGGTCAGTTAGAAGGAAGTAGTCATTCCCTCTGATCGTAGATCCAGGTGTGGGCCTGGTCGGCGAGCTTGGCGAGTAGGGGCAGGTCATCGCGGCCGAAACTTTCCGAGTTTCTCCAGCCATCGGCGTCTCGATAGAGCCGCGTGAACGTGACATTAAAGCGGCTGCCGTTTTCGGAATCGTTTTGCCAGATGGCGGCTTTGATTCGTCCAATGCGAAGCTCTTGTGCGGGTTTGCTGTTCTTGCTCATGTTTCGTTTCTCCTTGAGAAAGGGTTTGTTTGTTCATTCACCATGACTGATGGACAACAAACTGCTTTCGCGGGAAACGACGGCGACGTTCCGTACGGGGCACAGGGGCCTGGCTGTCAGCACGACGTGGCAAGGCGCGTGCAGCCCGCAGTGGCGGCAGTTCGGCGAATTGGCACCGTGTTGCCGTGCTGAATCAGCAGACTACGGCTGGGTGGCGTCGAACTACGTCGCCGGAGCTGAATGACAAGCAGATCCCGCACGACTGTGGAATCTCGGACGAAATTGCCGCTCACCCCGAAATCGGAAAGCCCAGCGCAAGGAAACACGTCCGCGGAGCCGATGCGATGGCTGAAGCAGGCTAGTGCAGTTCCGCGATGAGCGAATGATACTCGTCAAGCATGCGAATGCCTGTGGATAAGCCACCGTCGACCGTCAAGACGCAAAACGGTTCGCCAGCGTGTGAACGGTAGAGCGAGAACAATTCGCCTCCGCTGGCTAGTGCGTCGTTGTTACGCTTCCATGCTTCCGCGTCGCAATCTCCCCAATCCCCTTTCGCGTGACGGGCCAGCGCCAGCCCGATGTCCTTTTCGCTCAGGCGGCGCAAGGCTTTCCCCGAGGTGACGATATAGCCCATGTCGATGGTTTGTTTTTTGGCTTCGTTCATCATGTCTTGTCTTCTCCTGTCAGATAGTGGCTCATAAGATTCAATAGAGGGGCGATGCCTTTCCCGCTGAATCAGACGGGGGAACAGCGCACCTCTCCCTACCCTTATCGCCGGAAGCGGGAGGATGTAACCACGGAATGTGGTCCAGGCAAGCAGCCAGACCCGGCAGTGAAGTGACGGGTACTTAAGGTCGACAATCCGGGAATGCGCGGAAAGAAGGGCCCGACTATCGCGCGGGCGAGAGCGATAAAACCCGACTTGCAACCTCGGTATCACCACCTAGGGCTGTGATTCTTCGTGTGGAGAATCGGGCTGCATGAACACTTCTTCGTCGTCGAAGTCGAAGCTAAGTCCACAGTCGGGACAAGCGACGACGTTCCAAGGGTCACTGCGCTCCGGACCAACGGCTTGGTCACCGACTTCGACGTTAGATTCGCAGTGCGGACAAATCACGTAGTACACAATGCATTCCTTATAGTGGATTGCGCGAGAGTGGTATTCACGATCAAGGAAAGGCCCGGTGGTGCGGTTAGGGCCTTGGTCGAACGTGCTGCGCACGGGTTGTAAGTCACCCGTCTCCGGCAGGCTGTGCGTTCTCGAAAATCCAGGTATGGGCTAAGTCGACGACTTTACCGACCAGCGGCAGGTCGTCGCGCCCAAACGAAGCAGAATCCTTCCATTGGTTGCCATCCTTGTAGAGCCGCGAGACAGTGACGTTGTGCCGCGCGCCGTTTTGGGTGTCGTTCTCCCAAATCGCGGCTTTGACGCGGCCCATCCGTATTTCGTGCACGGGACGTTGCGGGGACTGTGCTTTCGCCATGTCCATATCTCCAAGTAAAAGTGTCAACGATCAGAAACAGAATCAACGCGAACTAAACATGCCAAGGCGGCTGCGTGGCTGCCCACTGGTGGGCGAACTTGCAGGCCGCCATTGCCAGGGCGCGGTTGCCTTCGGCACCGAGTCCAGGCGGGGTTAATACTTGCGGAGGAAAGCCTCCGCGATGGAGCCAGGTGGCGAGGCCGTCGGCCAGTTCTTGCACCCGAGTCCAATCCTGCTCCGCAAACGCGGCCAGGAGTTCTTGCCAGGCTGCTTGCGGGTCCATGGTCTATACCCTCCTAAGCAGCCAAGGCCAGCAAACTGGCGACCTTTTGGTCGGCTTCCGTGCGGTCACCGGCGTAGTCAATCTTGCCAGTGAGCCGAGTCAAGGCATCGACCAAGGCGAAGATCGTGAAGCGTCCTTGCTGTTGCGCCAGTTCCAAGGCTTGCTTGGCCAGCTGGCGGCTGATGCCGTGCGTGGCTAGATTCTTCAAGACTTCGTCCGCGTTGTCACCGAACTTGGTCGTGGCGGCTTTGCGAATCACTTCGACGAAGCCGTCGCGCCGGGCGTCCCGTTTGGCGACCAAGTTCTCGATGATGCGGCGAATCTCTCCGAGAGAATCATGCACATTGGTCGTGTGCTTCCGCGTGAACTCGATCACTTCCACAGCATCCCAGACGATATGGTTCTGGCAGACAGCCTGAAACCAGAACGTCTCGATGCCTACACTGCGCCGTCCCACCTCGGAATTCCAAAGGAAGAATCCGGGTGCGAAGGCTTCGCCTTCGATCTCAATCCAGCCGGTGGGATCGATCAAGAAGGCGAACATGTCTTGCTCGCCGCAGTAGAGTCCCGTGGCGTCGTTCATGCCCGCTTGAGGCGGCATGAAGTCCGTGGCGAACTCTTGCACGATGTGGAGCAAGTCCGCGTTGTAGAGCCGCGTATAGCTGGCTCCATGGATCGACCGCACGCGCTGGCCATTGGTCAGCACTTGCAGGGGCTTTTGCCCGGCGGGCAAGGTGTCGGCAAAGACGCGTCCGGCGGTCTCAGGAGTCAGGCGATTGACGGTCTCCTTGCTGACGCCAGCGAGCTTGCAGAGCTGGGAAAAGCTCCAGTCATTCATCGTGAACGCGCCGTCGTCGCCGAGAGTCAACTCCAGGTGGGCGTCGTCGGGGCGTGGGCGCAGTAGCTGCGGCAAATGCCAACGGTCGATCGCCTCTTGCTTCTCCTGCCGGCAATGTGCCGCCAGGGCCGGAAGTGAACAGAAGCGTTCATCCGCAGGGCGGCTGAACAGTTCTTGATGAGCACGAGTTAGATTCTGCATGACAGAGTCTCCAAAGAAAAGGAATTCAGAAAACCGGAAAAACAAATGCACCACCGGTCCTCGCTCGACCAAGCGCATCGAGACGCTTGCAAGCGGGTGCCGGTAGACTCCCTCTCCTCACACGACTCGGTTTGAAAATGAGCACTCCACGTATTCCTTATTCACCTTTCCGGAGAAAAAGTGAACTCGATCTGCAAGATCAGAAGGGTGGTTTATGCAGTGCCGCAGTGTGGCGTTGGCACGCGACACAATTCAGCATGCGGCACACAACCTACACAGACAGCTCCGGGGTGGAGCCGTCGGAACACAGTAGGACTACGAGGCGCAATGAGTGATTCGCTACAGAAAAGTTTTGGGTTGGTGATCGCCTACGTCTTGCCGGGTTTCATCGTGGTGGCCGGACTGAGTTGGCACTGGCCCGCGCTGGCCACCTGGCTACGAGCGGAGCCGACGCTGGCACCGACCATGGGAGAATTCCTGTACGTGGTGATGGCTTCGTTGGGAGCAGGTCTCATCGCCAGCGCGATCCGTTGGGCGCTCATCGATGCCCTGCATCACGCCACTGGCCTGCCCGCCCCCCGAATCGATTTCTCTCGGCTGCCAGAGCGGCTGGAGGCGTTCAACCTCGCGGTGGAGCACTACTATCGCTATTACCAGT
>CAUJKE010000105.1 GCA_963205385.1 Planctomycetota bacterium
GCGGAGAGGGAGTGCGGTAGCAGTGCCCTGGCCAACGCCGCTCCTCTACCGGGATCGTGGGAGCGGAGGAAACACCGGCAGGAGCATGCCAGTTCTGCACCGGAAATTCACTCTCCGGAAAGAGTGCGTCCGGAGTGAGCCGGGTAATTGGCTGAGGGCCATCCGTTCCGTGTTTCGTATCGACGAGGATGATCGAACCGGCCGTCATCGCGTGGTGCGCGCCGGCCGTGGCCATCACGCGATGCGAGCCGGGCACGGGACGAGCTTCCCAGATGCCGACCGGGTTCAAGGTGTTGTTGCCGTAATACGCCTGCACGTCGCTGCCGTCGGGACGCACGCTCCAGAGTTGCTGATAATACACCGCGTTGCGATCGACGTAATCCCAGCGGGTATAAATCACGCGCCCGTCATTGAGCACGGCCGGATCCCACTCGTGCGTTTCGTGAAACGAAATGACGCGGGGATTCGAACCATCCGCTTCGGCCAACGCCAGGGTATGAACGGAACACGGGCCGCGGCCGCAGCGATGAAAACCGCCGCGCCGCGTGGACAGGAACAGAATCTTCCCGTCCGGCAAGTAACGGGGCGAAAAATCATCGTAAGGGCCGTCGGTCACTTGTCGAAGCTGGGAGCCATCGCTGGCCATTTCGAAGAGGTGGTAGTATTGGTTCTCGCTCCCCTGCGAAGCAGGCTGCGTCGCGCTGGTCGCGCAGAACGCAAACATGATGCGCTTCCCGTCCCAGGAGACTTCGGGGTGTTGATAGCTGCCGGTAGGCAAGGTTGCCAGTTGACGGCACTGCATCGATTCGCCTGGCTTATCGAGCACGAACACGCCCCCGCCTGGCCGCGCGTGCAGGCCGTTATACTGGTTCAACTGATGGCTGAAGTCGCTCGGAACTCGTTTGATAAACAGCACCGGTCCCACGTTCGCGAGCGGGTTCGCCAAGGCGATTTGCCGCCGCAGAGTATGGACTCGTCGCCAGAGCGCTTCCCACTTTGCAGCATTCGCGTCAGCGTCCGCCGAGAGAAGTTCCCGCTCCTTGTGCAGCGCTTTCCACGGGTCAGCCAGGCTAGTAAGTGGAGTTCCCGACTTCGCCAGGTCTTCCACCAACTGGTCGCCTCGCTGTAGGACGTTTTCAATCGCCTGCTGCCAGGTGCGCGGTTCGCGGGCGGCGCCGATCCCATCCTGCATCCGCCAATCCCATTCGATCAACTGTTGCTCGATGGCAGGCCGCAGCGCAGGCAAACTTCGCGGAGGAAGTTGCTCCGCAACGTGTGGAAAGACTAGCGGAATGTCATACGTTTGCTCGCCGGAAGTGCATTGCAGTCGCCGCCAGCGAACGCCCGCCTCGCCGTCCATGCCGCGGGTGGTCAAGGCGATTGCGGACGCCTTGGCGACATCGCCCAGTTCGAGTTCCAGCGTTACGGAGTCGCCGCTGTGCGCGATCTGCACGCTGTGCTTCTCCCCCATCGCCAACCCGACCTCCGCCTGTTGGCCGTGCATGATATCCACTGCGGCAGTGATCCGTAGCGGGGCGCTGACGTTTTTCAGCGGAATGTCGAAACGCACACCTTCGTCGCGCCGCACGCTCACCGTGCATGTCTTGTCACTGGCCATCACCGCGACTTGCGGCCCCGCTTCGCCTGCGATCAACGAGAAGCCGCAAGCATCCGCACTTAACGCCGGCGCGGGTTTGCCGTTGATCGTTGTCTTGACCGTTTCAAACTGGGGCCAATGCGGATCGCGCACGAGGCGGGCTTCGGCCCAGTTCGCCATGTCGCAACCGATGCCGTCTCCTGCATCCGTCGCAATCAAGCGTAGCTCGCGAGCCTGCTGGAGCGGAACCCGAACTTCTTTCGCGGGATCGCTGTCGGACATTGGCGGACTTTCAAAAGCCACGTCGCCATCGACAATGACACGGAAGATCACGCTCCCTTTACTGCCGCCTTGCCACTGGACTCCAACCAACGCCTGAAACTCGGTGAACTGCCCCTTGAGATCGACCACGATCTCGCCGTTGGCATGATGGCCCAACCCGCGCTCGAA
This sequence comes from Planctomycetota bacterium, assembly GCA_963205385.1. GTDB lineage: Bacteria > Planctomycetota > Planctomycetia > Pirellulales > Pirellulaceae > JAEZGD01. Next base: position 2,048 of record CAUJKE010000105.1, read on the forward strand.
CGTCCTCTCACCAATGCGCAAGACGGCGCCTTTAGCTCCCGACGGCGCCGCGGCGGTATCCAGGCCAAAGTCGCCCCACTGCTGTTGATGCTTGAGCGCTGCGCCGGTGGCTAGTTCACTGAGGAACTCATCGCCGCGCCCAACAGCAGCCGCTAAGAGCAGCGGCGCCAGCAGGACCAGAAGTAGATGTCGGACTAAACAACGCATTGCATGGATCCTCCAGACCGAAACACTTTCGCCCCGCCAGCGAACGGCCGCATGCGCGCAGAGCATCTCAACAAGCCAAGGTCTGCCTGGATTGTAACCGCTGACTGGGTGGTGGCACTACTTCAGCTTCATTTCGTTCGGAACGTTGGGCTTAAGGCATCTTTGCCTGGGCGGCCTTTTCGATCCAGCGCGCGTCGCCGTAGACGCCGGCTTCCCGGTATTCAAACGGTTTGAAACCAATCTTCAAGGCAGGCGAATCGGGTCGCAAGTGATAGTCGTGGTGCTCGGGATCAACGAACAGGGGATCCGCGATGATCGAATGTTGGTCGTAACCAAGTTTCTGCCAGGCGGCAAGGTCCAGGCCAGCGAACGTGAATGCCTCGCCTGCGGCGTTGTAGTAGCAGTTGTGATCGACCTTGACGCGGATTTTCGTCCACGGGCCGCCGAAGAGTTCCCCGGTTTTCCAGTACACAATGTTGTTCTCGAACGTGAACGACAGGTGGTCTTCAACTCGGGTCGCCGCGACCTGGGGATTCTCGCTGCAAGCCAGAATGTTATTGCGAACGATGTTCTCTTTCCCGTAGTGCTGATGAAAACTGCCGGTCTTGGTGTTGTAGACCAGGTTGTTTTCCAGCGTGATGGCGGTGCTCCCTTCGTCCGTATACAGCCCCCATCCGCCGTAGGAGAAAGCGTAAATGTCGTGAAAGACGTTGTTGCCGATGACGGTTCCTTCCGAAGGCCCCAACGTGTAGATCCCGCCCATGTCGCTCAGCACGCGTTGGCCCAGGTGATGGACGTGGTTGAAGCGGATGCTGTTGTTCTTGGTCAGGCTATCGCTGTATCCCCACCGCCAACCGACTGAGATTCCGGTGTAGAACAAGTCGGCAATGTCGTTATGCGTCACGGCGTTGTCGCCGCTTTGTCCAATCCAGACGCCAACCGCGGAAGCATAGACACGTCCGCCATGATGAATGATGTTGTTGTCGACCGTGATGTGATGCGTCCGTTCATTCAAGTTTTGGCGAATGTCGCCTTCGCCGATGCGCACTCCGCCGGCAGCAAGATCGGACATGTAGCAGTTGCGGATTTCACAATGATGGCAGCCGCGACGAAACCAGGCGGCATAATCGCCGGTGTGTTGAATTTCGCAATCGACCAGCGCGATGTTCCTGGCGCCATCCGCCATTACCGCCGCTTCGGTCACATAGGCCGCCTGAAATGGCGCATAACCTTGCGGCGGGAGCAGATACGAATTGTGTTGAAATGACAGCCCCTTTAGCGTGAGATGTTCCACAAACTGATCCTGTCCAGGATTTCCTTGAAACACGACCAGCTTCTCCGCCACGGGAGCAATGACCACCGCCTGAGACAGATCCTGGCCGGGGAGCGGCATGTAGTACAACGTCCCCTGACGACTGAGAAACCACTCGCCCGGCGTGTCCAACGCGGCTTTGAAATTTTCGAGCTGAAAGCGGGTCTTCGCAGGCCAACCCGAGTAACTCTTGAGTTGCTCGCCGACCGTGATGATCGTGTTGGCATCGTGATCGACAGCGCTTAGGAACCTGCGACTGGTGCACCACTTGTGAAACGCCACGAGGGTCACGTCGTGCAGTTCCGCGGCGCTAAGTCCCTGGAGCGGTTCGAGCACGCTCGCGGGAACCTTGGTCGTGCGACGAAATTTCCCCGTCTCGCCTGCGACGGGAACTTCAACCGTCTCGCCCATCTCATGGTAAAGCTGGTTGGGTGTTTTGGCGCGGACCGCGCGAGTCCCATCGACAACCAACTGCTCGAAATACCACTTACCAGCCGCGACCTCAGGAACCTCCGCCTGCCAGATTCCATTCGCCCCCGGTTTAAACCCGGTGATCCGTCGCCCGCCAGAAATCACAGGCGTAGCGCCCGGCGCGCGCTCGTAGCTAATCGGACAGGCTTGCGTGCCACTATCTTGCGGCGTCAAAACGAGCGGCTGCGTGAGCGGATAAACGCCGTCGGCCACAAGCACGCGAACCGGCTCCGTGAGCGGTCCAGTTGCCTTCCAGCCGCGAATGATGTCGCGCGCGCGAGCCAGCGTGGCCACCGGCCCGTCGCTGCCGTCCGTATTGCGCTGTTCGAGTTGCCCGCTCCACGCATCGTTGCCCTGCGGGGAGACATGAATTGTCTTGGCAATTGCGGACTGCGACGTGATGGCGAGTCCAACCAACAAGACTGCCAGCGCAGTGAATTGCATTTTCATGATGGAATCCGGAGGTGGGAGGTTGGGGCGGGGGTGATCGCGGCAGGCATCGCGCACAGCCGAACACGAGTGACTGCGAACGCTCGCCGCCGATAATTATAGCCGACAGAGCGCAATTCGATTCATGCTATACACGACAAACAAAGTCTACTATACTTTTTCGCAGCGGGGCAATAGCTGCCTGGAACCAAGATTGTGATTTGTACGACGCACTGGCCATCGCGGGAGGTAACATGAAACTGCTATTGGGATGCGTAACGTTGACGCTTGCGGCAGGCCTGGCGGGAACTTCTCAGGCAGAAGAAGACGGCGTCACCTGGAAAGCTCGGGACACCGATTCTTGTTTTGTCGCGACCAAGCAAGGCAAGACCCTGGGCGTCTACCGCTCGACGGCCCATCCGAACAAGCCGTACCTCGAGCAATTCTTCACACCTGCTGGAATACAAGTCCTGCTCGATAGCCCGGCGGACCATGTCCATCACCACGGTTTGATGTTTGCCGTGTCGGTCGATGACGTCAGCTATTGGGAAGAAAGCGAACGTGGTGGGCGACAGACAAACGTCGAGACGAAGGGGGCGGATCACGGCGTGCTTTCGCAAACGCTGCACTGGATCGATCCCCAAGGCCACACCAAGCTCAACGAACAACGGCGAATTCAGCTCTCTCAAACGGACGATGCCACCTGGCTCACCTGGCAATCCACGTTGACCACGCCTGAGTCGATCGACCAAGTCGTCTTGGGCGGCAGTCACTATTACGGGCTGGGCATGCGGTTCATTCGTGCGTTTGACGCGACGGCCACGTTTCGGTTTCCAGAGCGTTCCGTAAGTGAATCGGTGCGCGGTTCTGAAAAGTTGACGCGCGCCAACTGGGTCGCGTGCATTGGCAAAGTCGACGACAAACCGGTGACGGCCGTGATGTTCAGCCATCCAAACAACGTTCGCCATCCGGCGTGGTGCTTCACGATGGACAAGCCGTTCGCCTATCAATCCGCCACTTTGAATTTATGGAAGCAACCGCTCACGCTCAAGCGCGATGCCCCCTTGGAGCTGACGTTTGGCGTCGCATTGCTGGACGGGGACATTCCCGTGGAACAAATCAACTCCCTGTATGCCCAGTGGCTCAAAAGCCTTGCCGACTCTCCCGCAACATCTTCCCTCCCCAGGAGTTCAAAATGAACACCTCCCCCAAAGCCGAAGAAACTTCAGCCCTCAGCCCGCAGAACGACCAACCGCAAGCGGGACGACGTAACTTCTTAAAGGCGACGGTTGGCGCGGCGGCGGCCACAGCGGTCTTCGCGCCGCGATTTGACATCCTGGCCGAGAGTGCGAAAGGGGCGAACGAACGATTGGGAATCGGTTTCATTGGCACAGGCGGCCGGGCGGGCGCACACATGAAGATCATCAATGACTTCAAAGAGCGCGGCATTGCCCAGCCGGTCGCGGTGTGCGACGTCTACCGGCCGCGGCTCGAAGCGGCCAGCCAAAAAACCGGATCGACCAAGATGTACATGGAGCACGAGCAACTGCTCGACGACAAGAACGTCGACGTGGTCTGCATCGCGTCGCCGGATCGGCTGCACGCCCGCCAGGCCATCGACGCGATGAACGCCGGCAAGGATGTTTATTGTGAAAAACCGCTGACGCACTGGAGTCAGTTTGAAGTCGCCAAAGAGGTTCAGCAGGTGGCGGATAAGACCGGCAAGCTGGTGCAAGTCGGCACGCAACACATGGCGGATGACAATTATCCGCAGATCATCCAACTCATTCGCGACGGCGTCATCGGCAAACCGGTGCATGTGCAATGCAGTTACTTTCGCCGGGGCGACTGGGGCGAGCGGATGTCAATTCCCGACGCCAACGCGAAACCCGGCCCTGACCTGTTGTGGGAGCGATTTCTTGGTGACGCGCCCCAAGTGGACTTTTCGGTTTCCAGATTCTTTCAGTGGCGAATGTATCTGGACTATGCCGGCGGCCCCGCCACCGATCTGTTGGTGCATACCTTTACCCCCATCTTTTGCGTCTTGGAACTCGACTATCCCACGCGGGTCTTTGGCGGCGGCGGAACGTTCCAGTACGACCGCGAAGTACCCGATCAATGCAATATCATCGCGGACTATGAAAACGGGCCCAGCGTGGTAATGACCAATTCGCTCTCGAACCACGTTCCCGCGGACACGTACATTCGCGGCACCGATGGCTTGATGACCTGGGCGATGCTGCAAGGGGGCAAAGAGTACGGCGTGCGGATTGTTCCGTTTGCCAGCGGCAAGCCAGAAATCGTGATTCCCTGGAAAGGCCAAGGGGACACCAGTAAGCTGTGGGAAGATCTGCTATCGTGCGTGAAGTCGCGCCAGCAGCCCAAGTGCAACATCGGCATGGCTGTCCGCGTTCAGGCGCCTTTGTCGATGGGTGTGTTGTCGCACCTCAATAGCAAGGTCGCGCTGTTCGATAAAGCCAGCCAGTCGATCAAGTTGTCGTAACCGCCTTGGAGAAAACCGATGAATCGCAATACCTATTCCCGCCGTGACATCTTGAAATCCGGCGTCGTTGCTGCTGCCACTGGTTTCGCTCTTCCCACGATGATTCCCGCGCCGGCGCAAGGCGCGGATCAAGCCGCGCCGCCGAGTGAGCGGGTGAGGCTGGGGCACATCGGGGTTGGCGGCCGGGGTTCGTTCTTGATGCGCCAGGCTCAAGGCAATCCAGGCGTTCAAAGCGTCGCGGTTGCTGACTGTTTCAAGGATCGCCGGGAAGCCGCGGCGGGCGCGATCAAAGGCACCGCATACGCCGATTTTCGCAAACTCCTCGATCGCCAGGATATCGATGCCGTGATCATCGCGACGCCGGATCATTGGCACGTCC
>CAUJKE010000106.1 GCA_963205385.1 Planctomycetota bacterium
GTGGCGGCCAAAGCGCGGGGCATTGTCGCGGAGGTTTTGCCCTACGACGACGCCCGCCGCCTGGCCGAGGCGCTCACCGCCGCTGGCTATCCGGCCTATGCTGTGCCGCGGAGCGCGCTGGCGCCAATGACGCAACCCAAGCAGGTTCGCTATCTCAACATCTCCGCAACCGGCCTGCGCTGCGAAGCGCTCCCCCGCACCGTTAGCGAAATCGCCTGGGAGCGCGTGCAGGTGCTGGCGCTCGGCCTCTTGATCGAGGAAACGCAGGAAGTCGAAGTTGAAGCGGTGCGGATTTCGCCCGGCCACTCGGCCGCGACGGAGTATTACCACACCACGAAGTTCGACCGCAAAAAGCGCGTCAGCGCGGATTTAATCGCCGAACCGGAAGCAGGTGATCCCGTCCACCTCCGCATCATCGGCAATGATTTCAACTACTCGCGCTCGATCGAGACTGATCCCAAGGGGGGCTGGCTGCAAAACTTCACAAAGCTGCTCGCCAAACTTGGCCTGGCCGCCGCGAGCGGCACGATCTCGCCGGCCTATGAAGCGTTCATCCTGGCGCGCGACAAAGACTTGATCGACCGCCCCATCCCCGCCTTCAACGGAAACGAAGAGTTCGAGAGCTACACGCGCTGGTTGTGGCAACGCAGGCGATGCCCTTCGTAATAGGAAGGGAATAGGAAGAGAAGAAACCAGCCGCGACATGCCTGCTCGCCGGTTTGCCACCGCGCTTGGTTGTGCCTCTTTGACTTTACGCTTCCAGGCAAAATAAACGTTGGCGCCAATGAGGCGTGGATTCGCTTGGGGTCAGACCGCCTCGCCGCAGAACGGCGACTCGTTAGAATAGCGCAGTTCTCGGATAATTTGTAGAATTCGACGGGATTCATCTCCACCGAGCAGGGAGCCTACTTTGACATCTGTGGGATCTAGCGAGCCCCCGCTGCCGCATCGCAACAGTGTGATTAATTCGGCTGCGTATGACAACGGCGTGCGCGTGGCCACCGTTCCGGTCGCCGATCTAGGCGATGCCTGGAAGCACTCTGATCGTTTCTTGTGGGTGGGGCTCTATGAACCGAGCGAGCAGTTGCTCGCGCACATCCAAGACGCTTTTGGCCTGCACGATCTGGCGATCGAGGACGCGCACAATGCTCACCAGCGGCCGAAGTTGGAGGTTTACGATGACTCCCTCTTCGTGGTCATCCGCACGGCGCGGCTCGCGGACGGTGGCGAGCAGCGGATCGAGTTTGGCGAAACGCATCTGTTCCTGGGGCCGCGCTATGTGATTACCGTGCGGCATGGCTCCGTCAAGTCGCATGTGCAACTGCGGGCACGTTGCGAAGCCACGCCGCACCTCTTGGCCAAGGGGGAAGGCTTTGTCCTACACGCTTTGCTGGATTTTCTCGTCGATCAATACTTTCCCGTGATCGACGCCCTCGAAGCCGAACTCGACGAGTTGGAAGACCAAATCTTTAGCGGCAAGTTCGTCCGCAGCGTGACCGCCCGCATCTACCATCTGCGTCGCGACCTCCTCTCGCTGAAGCAAGCCGTGACCCCTTTGATTGACGTTTCCGCCCAACTGATGCGTTTGAATTCGAACCTGCTTCCCCCGGATACGCGGCCCTATTTCCAGGACGTACACGATCACGTCATTCGCATTTCAGACTTGATCGACAATCTGCAACAGCTCTCGCACACGGCGCTCGAAGCCAACCTGGCTTTGATCTCCGTTTCGCAGAACGACGATACCAAACGCCTGGCGGCGTGGGCGGCCATCTTGGCCGTGCCGACGATGATCGCGGGGTTGTACGGCATGAACTTCAAGTACATGCCAGAAACCGACTGGCCGTGGGGCTACCCCGTCTCACTCGCAATCATGCTGGTCATCTGCGGATTGCTCTACCGCTGGTTCCATAAGGTCGGCTGGCTTTAAGAGGCGATCCCGGTGCGCAGGCGCGAGCGAACCTCTGGGGTGAATTTCCTCTCGGTCCTTATGGCTCGTTCATCAATCGCCGCTGGGTCAGTTCGATCGCTTTGAGCACGCCGCGGGCTTTGTTCAGCGTTTCCTGATATTCACTGGCCGGGACGCTGTCCGCCACGATGCCCGCGCCGGCTTGCACGTAAGCCTTTTGCTGGTGCATCACAATCGTGCGGAGCGCGATGCATGTATCCATATTGCCGCTGTAATCAAAATAGCCCACCGCCCCTGCATAAGGGCCGCGGCGCTGCGGTTCGAGCTCATCGATAATTTCCATCGCCCGCACCTTCGGCGCGCCGGACACGGTCCCCGCCGGCAAGCAAGCGCGCAGGGCGTCAAACGCATCACGGCCGTTCGCGAGTTCGGCCGTGACGTGCGACGTAATGTGCATCACGTGGCTATAGCGTTCAATGCACATCACATCGGAGAGTTGCACCGACCCATACCGGGCCACGCGGCCGACATCGTTACGCCCCAAGTCGACCAGCATCACATGCTCCGCCCGCTCTTTGGGGTCTTCCAGCAGTTCGGCGGCGAGCGACTGGTCTTCGGCCGCCGTCTGTCCGCGCGGCCGAGTTCCCGCCAAGGGGCGCACGGTGACCTGGCCATCCACCACGCGGCACATGATCTCCGGCGAACTGCCAACGAGCGTCACCTCCGGCGTGCGCACGAAGAACATGAACGGGCTGGGATTGACGACGCGCAGCGTGCGATAGACCTCGAATGGGTCAACGAGCAAGTCAACTTCCAAACGTTGGCTAAGCACCACCTGAAAAATGTCGCCGGCCTTGATGTATTCGACGCACTTCCGCACCGCGTCCTCAAACTCCGCCTGGGTAAAGTTTGAACGGAACGCGAGCTTCGGCTCCCCGCCGGTGGCGATGTCGCACGGCGGCAGATCGGTGCCGGAGGAAAGTTTTTCGACCAGGCGATCAATCCTTTGCTGCGCGGCTTCATACGCGCGCCGCACATTGCCGCCTGCTTCGTCGATCTTCGCCAGCGCGATGACGTACATTGTCTTGGTGATGTTGTCGAACACCACCATGTGGTCATAAAAGCCAAACGACAGGTCCGGCAAACCGCGATCGTCCGGCGGTGCGTCGGGGAGTCGCTCGGTATACCGCACCACATCATATCCCGCATAGCCAATCGCCCCCCCCGTGAACGGCGGCAACTCCGGCAAATGCGCCGCCCGCACCGCGTGGAGTCGCTGGCGCAGTTCTTCGATGGGGTCGTCGCAAGCGAACGTTTCCGCCAGCGCCCCATTGGAAACGGAAATCTCGCTTCCCTTGGCGCTAATCTGAAAAAACGGATCGGCGGCCAAAAAGCTGTAGCGGCCGACTTTCTCGCCGCCAATCACGCTCTCGAACAAGCACGCGCCGCGGCCGTTGTCGATCTTGTGGAACGCAGTCACCGGCGTGAGGGCGTCGGAAAGTAACCGCCGGTAGACCGGCACGAGCTGAAATTCCGCCGCGAGTCGCTCAAATGTCGAGAAGTCGGGGGCGTACGGCATGCGAAAGGCTGGGGTTGGGAGGAACGTGGCGGTTTGATCTCACTAGGAAAGCTGCAACCGCGTGAAGGTTCGCTTCCAAGGTTAGCCGCACAAGCAATTTAGGACAATTGGAGCGGCGCGCGTCTTGGCCGCCGCGAAAAATGCCTATCCACGTCCCCCGGCGGCGATGCTGGCGCAATCCTGCCGTTCGCTTGACAGCTTGCCCTTCACTGTTAGAATCCTGACAGCCAGCGGCGAATCTATCATGTTGTCTCGCAATGCTTTGCGACGATGTATCTGGGCTCCGCCCGCGATGTATTTAGGCTCCGCCCCAGGATGTATCTGGGCTTCGCCCGCACTGCCTGCGAGCGTTGGTTCGCGACCGGCAAAACAGCTCACAGGTGACAGGTGACTTAATGAAGTGCCAACACTGCGAAAAACCGGCGACCTTCCATATTACCGAACTGACCGGCGCCGTGCCGCAAGAATTGCATCTGTGCGAGGAGCACGCGCGGCAGTATTTGACGCAGCCGGAGGACCAGGCGGAAGCCCAGCCGACCGTCAGCGAGGCGATCAACAAGCAGATGAAGCTGGGGCAAACCGCGGAGGAACTCGCCAAGCTCGATCAGCGCTCGTGTCCAGTTTGCGGGATTACTTTTTACGAATTCCGTAATCAAGGCCGCTTGGGGTGTCCTCACGATTACGTCTGTTTCGCGGCCGAGTTGGAGCCGCTATTGGTCAATATCCACGGCGAAACGCAGCACCGGGGCAAGCGGCCCAAGCGGGGCGCGGAAGGGACGGACCGCCAAACCGACCTCATTCGCCTCCGTCGGGAGATGAAAGAAGCGATCGAGCAGGAGGATTACGAAGGGGCGTCTCAACTGCGTGACAAGATTCGCCGCATTGAAAAAGAAGGCCAGGCCTCGTAGCATGACAGGGCGGAGAGGCGCCGCTTCAAGGCGCCCTACGTGCCTGATTCTGTTTGGAATACTAACGTGAAATTGGATGAACTCGCGAGTCGCTGCGGTGAATGGTTGCGCGGTTCCGGCCCCGAGTCGGACATCGTCATCAGCACGCGCATTCGGCTCGCGCGTAACCTTGCGGATTTTCCCTTCATTCGCCGCTGCACGGATGCGGACCGTTTGGCCATTGAAAAGGCGGTTCGTGACGCCATCGAGCGTGTCGAATCGTGGCGCGATCGCGTCGATTACGTCAACGTGGCTGAACTCCCCGCCGTCGATCGGCAGTTCCTGGTCGAGCGGCAACTCATCAGCCGTGAACTGGCCGATGCCGAAGGCGCCCGCGGCGTCGCCATCGAAGCCGGCGAAACCTTCGCGGTCATGATTAACGAAGAAGACCATATTCGCCTGCAAGTCATGCACAGCGGCCTCGACCTCCAAGGGGCCTGGGACCAAATCAACGAGATCGACAGCCGCCTGGAGGAGTTCGTCAACTTCGCGTTTCACGAGCAGTTAGGCTATCTCACCGCCTGCCCCACGAACGTCGGCACGGGGATGCGGGTCAGCGTCATGCTGCACTTGCCCGCGCTCGTCATCACGCGGCAAATCGATAAAGTCTTCCGCAGTCTGCAAAAAATCAGCCTCGCCGTCCGCGGCCTCTACGGCGAGGGTTCGCAGGCGATGGGTGATTTTTATCAGATTAGTAATCAAATCACGCTGGGGCGGAGCGAGGAAACACTGCTGAAGCAAGTTGGCGACGTCGTGCCTGTGCTCATTGACTACGAACGCCGCGCCCGCGAGTTTTTGATCAAGGAGAGCCAAAAAGATCTGCACGACCGCGTCAGCCGCGCATATGGAATTCTCTGCACCGCGCAAACGATCAGCAGCGAAGAAACGATGCACCTCTTGTCCAGCGTGCGAATGGGAATCAATCTCGGCTTGATTGAAGACCTGGAGATTCCGACGGTCAACAAGCTGTTCATTCATACCCAACCGGCGCACCTGCAAAAGCTGCGCGGGATTGAACTCGACACGTCCGACCGCAACATCGAGCGGGCCCATTACCTCCAACGCCATCTGCTCCGCAAAAGCGGCGAGAATGGGGCGGAGAAGAACTGACCCCACCGTTGCTCACGAAATGCAGCCGGGGTTGCCGTGGTTTTTCGGATGCTCCTCAAGGCGCGAAGTCATGCGCATCGCCATCTTACTTGTCGTTTGGTTGGGCTGCCTGCCGTTGCCGCTCTTAGGGCAACAACCGCTGCCGAAAACGGACGAGTGGCCGCTGGAAAAGATCCGCTTGAAGGACGGGCGGGATTTACAAGGCCTGGTGCAATCGAAGCGCGAAGGCGAGATCGAGTTTATTGAAATCGTCCGCCCGCCCGGCAAGCCAATGTTCGGCATCCTGCATCCGTTTCAGACTGGCGAAGTGGAAAGCCTGACGATGTTGCCGCCGCCGGAGCACGATACGCTTTCGCGCCGGTTCGAACAGTTTCGCCATCGCGCGGTGATTGAAGCCGGACGGATGGAAAGCCTGGAACTAGAACCGATCCAGCGGGCGGCACAGACCTGGCTCGTGTATCGTGGCCCTTGGTTCACGCTCGAAAGCACCGCCGACGACGCCACGACGCGCCGTTGCGTAGTGCGAATCGAGCAGACGTTTCGCGCCTTTCGCTTGCTCTGGCCGCCGCGCGTCTACGAATCGCGCAACTTGCGGGTCGTGCTCCTCGGCTCGATGGATGAGTATCGCACCTACCTGGCGACGTTTGGTTTGGAGATCGAAAACCCCGCATACTTCTCGCTGACGCAAAACCAGATTGTTGCAGGCAGCGATCTCTCGCAGTATGCGTCCGAACTGGCCCGCGTTCGCGCTCAAAACGAAGCCACTCGGCAAGGATATCTCGATCTCGACAAGCAACTCCCCGCCCGGCTTGCGGAATTGACGAAGGAACTGCGGTCGCGCGGCTATTCCCCCACCGAGATTCGCGACGAGATTACCGCCCGCCGCGGCGCCTGGCAGGCGGAGCTCAAGACGATGGAGCGCAAACTCGCGGAGATCAATCGTCGCAACGATGCCCGCTTCGCCGATGTGACCGCGGAAATGTTCCGCCGCCTGAGCCATGAAGCGTTTCATGCTTATCTCGAAAACTATCTCTTTCCCCACGACCAGTACGACGTTCCGCGCTGGCTGAACGAAGGTTTGGCGCAAATCTTTGAATATGCCCAACTGGAAGCCGGCGCGCTCCGCGTCGATGCTCCGCCTGCCGAACTGCTCGCGCGTCTCAAGACGCACCTCCAAGCAGAAGACTCGCTCTCGCTCGCCCAGTTGTTGCAAGACGACGACCGGCAATTCGCATGGCAGCATCAGCGCCAGGAACTGGATCGAAGATACGTCTTCGCGTGGGGACTCGCCTACTACCTGACGTTCGAACACGACCTGCTCCGCGGCAGCCGCTTGCGGGACTATGTGACGCAGGCCAAGGACGGAGACGCTCCCGTCACCCCCGTGGCGAGATTCGAGGAGTTTATCGGCGAACAGCTACCGCAGTTCGAACTCCGGTGGCGCGCCGCGATGCTCCAGCTCAAACCACCCAAAGGATGAGCCGCGCGCCTCTCCCTCCGCTCCTCGCAGGCGGCAAACACGTCTGGTAACGATTCCCAAGTGGGGTATATTAGCAGCCAGGCGTCGCTGATTCCCAGCCTGTTTTTCCCTTTTGATCCAGAGAAATTTCCTCATGAGCGCAGGTCACGACGACGGTTCCTCCCTGATCAGCATCACCGCCGGTACGCTTCTGACGGCGGTGGTGGCGGGCGCAGTTGGCATGTTTACTGCCGCTACTAGCTGGCCGCTTCCCGCTGCGGCCACGGTGGGCTGGACGTCCTCGTTTGGGTTGGCATGGGCGGGGCTCTTGATCGGCGGCGTGATGGGCTTGGCCGTCGCCGCCTGCATGTCGTGGCATGGCAGCGCCCTGGGAGCTTCCGAGGCGCGCACCGATCTGGCCATGGTGTGGGGCATCATTCCCGGCCTCTTGTTCGGCGCGGCGCTCGGCCCGGTCTTCGCAGGCATCATGGGCCTGTTCTTTGGCCAATTGGTCCCGAGTTTGTTTTTGGGCCTTTATTTTGGCCCGATTGCGGGTGTCATGGGGTGGCAGATTGGCTACTTCGTTTCCAACCTGCTGCACGATGGAAGCCGCACGAGCCACGGCCACTAAGCGCGCAACTACCGCTAGACACTCATGTTACAAGCATCTGCGGCCCGCTCCCTGACACCCTTACGAGCCACTTGTCGCGACCTTTGTCGCGCTGCGCATCGCGCGCGAGCATCTCGTGCCTGCGCGTAAAAATTGACACTGCGTAGGTCGGTAAATAGAATCGACTTAGGCCAAATTCGGCTGGCCGGTGATTCTCCGACAGGTTCGTCTGGTTTGGGGAATAAACGGCGCGTTGCCTCACGAAGGGTTCGCTGGCTCGGTAATTGCGGCGTGCGTCTCGTCTTTCGCCGCTGTGACTTCGCGCTGAGCCTATTCGCCGCGTTCGCATTTTGTTTGGAGTACGGTCCTCATGGCGACCCGTGAAAATCAAGGTTTGCAAATCGCGCTCATCATCTTTCTGATGATTACGGTCGGTCTGGCGATTTCCACCTATTACTTCTTCCGTCAGGCGGAAGAACAGCGCAACCTGGCCGAGAACGCCGCCAAGACCGCGGCCGCGTCGGAAGCGCTCTCCAAGAGCCGCCAATACCAGGTGCAAGCCATCAAGTTCATGATCGGCGACCCCAACGTTACCGAAGGGGGCCTGCAAGCGCTCAAGGCCGGACTGCCGCCGGATGAAGGCATCAAGGACATCGAGCGCATCCGCGCCGATTTTGACGCGGACATGGCCATGTTCGACGACACCATTCCCAAGGAAAACCGCAACTGGCGCACGCTGCCCCAGTACCTCTACAGCAACCTGATGAAGCGCAACGTCGATCTCGTGGCTTCCACCACGACCGAGAAGCAAATCATCAAGAGCAAGGAAGATCTGCAAACGACCTTCGATGGCAAGGAAAAGGCTCTTTCGGAGGGCCTGCAAGTCGCCAAGGCGGACGTCCAGAAACAACTCGATACGTTTGCGTCGGAGATCACCGCCGCCAACAAACAAAAGACCGATCTCGCGGGTAAGATTGACACCTTCGGCAAAGAACTAGCCGCCGAAAAGGCGAATTTCATCAAGGAAAAGAACGACGCCGCGGACAAGATCGCCGAGCTCAAGCAAGATGCTTCCACCAAGGCGGCGAAACTCAAGGAACTCACGACCGAATCGTTCGAGCGTCCGCACGGCCAGGTGACGTTTGTGAACGTTCGCAACAACTCGTGCTACATCAATCTGGGTCGAGCCGATGGCTTGCAACGTCAAATCACGTTCAGCGTCTATGATCCCAGTGTCAACACGCTGAACCTGCCCAATGCGGCCGATGAGCGTGACGAAAGCCGCACGCAGCAAACCAAGCGCAAGGCCAGCATCGAGGTGATCGACATTGTCGACGATCATCTCGCCGAATGCCGCATCCTGGAAGACAACGTGAAGGATCCGATCCTCCCCGGCGACAACATCTTCACCCCCGCCTGGCGCCCAGGGCAGAAGCTGCAATTTGCCTTGGTTGGTCGGATGGATATTGATGGCGACGTCGAAGACGATCGCGAAAAAGTCAAAAACCTGATCGAGGCCAACGGCGGCCAGATCGTGTGCGAGGTGCTCAACGATGGCAAGCGCATCGGCAACATCAGCGTCAACACGCGCTTTCTGGTCATTGGCGAACGTCCCGAAGACACCGCCGGCGAGGAGATGCGAGCCGCTTATAACAACATCATCGGCGCGGCCGAACGCAACGGCGTGCAGCAAATCTCGGTCAACGACCTGCTGGTCTTGATGGGCTACAAGGGAACCGATCGCACCGTCTCGCTCAGCAACACCGGCGCCGCGGATGTGCCGGCGTCCAAAACAGACGCGCCGCAGTTTCGCCCCCGTCCCGCGCCCCCAGCCGTTGGCAATGACGCCTTTCGGTAAGCGACGTCTTTCGGTGAGCGGCTGAAGGATTAAGAACTACGAATTCGGGGAAGCAACCGGCTTCCCCGCTTTCGTTTCTTGCCAAGGCCCAAGCGCTGGGTGCGTAGCCGTCTTACGTTTCCGCCAAACGCCGGCCGAAAATGGCGTCGCGCAGTTCTTCCAACGCAACTTGCTGGGACTGCCACGACGGCGGCAACTGGGCGACATCAAACCGATCCGGTTCAAGAAACAGCGCTGCGGGGAGTGCAATTTGATGCGCGGTCGCCAGGCGCAGCAGCAGCTTGCGGCGCCCGCGTGGGAGTCCATGCGCGGCACAAAGTTCCTTGAACAATCGCCGCGGATTGCGAAACCCACGCGTTTCACGGAAATGGACATAACGCACCAGCAACCAGACGGCCACCGCCAACACGGCGATGATCGCGAGCACCAGGAACACATGGCTCCACTGGAAGCGGCTGCTCGCCTCGCGGAAGTTCCGCCCCATCTCCATGACCAGGTCAGACGGTTCGCGCTGCTTGTTCATGAGGTACTCCTGTCTGTCGCTGGGACCAGCGGCACGGTCCGCGGCGGCATCGCCACGGTGTCCCTGGACCGCTGCGTCGGGTTCGCGCTCGACAGGGCGCGGAGCGACCTTTCGGCGGCCTCCTTGACCGCGGCATGGCGATCAAGCAGCGCCCCTCGCAGTGCTTGTCGCGCCGGCGTCGAGTCGCACGCAACCAATAGATGCGCCGTCTCGATTCGCACGAACGGGTCTTCGTCGGCCAACAGTTCGATCAATTGCGCCTCCACCTCGCGCTCCGCGCGCAAGCACTGGGCGATTTGCAGCGCGCGCAAGCGGCGCGTCCGCCCTTGGCTTGCCAGTTCCTGCTCCAGTTGAGCAATCGTCTGGGGATCGACCTTCCGCACCAGCGCGCCGGTGCTCACTCGCACATGCGGCGCGAGCATGTCAAACGCCGCCAGAAATCGCTGGAACGTAAACTCCGACAAGCACTGCCGCACCGCCTGCTGTACGACCAGGTGCGGCGTATCGACCAACTCCAGGAGTCGCGTCATCGCGCCGGGAATCCCCCGCTCGCGCAACTGCACCAGAATGTTGACCTGCACCTGGGGATCAGGATCGGCCAGCGCATCGAGCGCGAGCTGGTTGGCCTCCACGCCGGAAAATTCGGCCAGCGCCTCGGACGCCGCGCGGCGTCCGCCTAGATTGCCGTTGCGCAGCAGGAACTTGACGACGTCGAACACCTGTTGTCGCTTGAGCCCAGACAACCGCGCCACCGTGACGGCCGTTTGTTGCTCCGCTTCCGAAAGGAGCAGCAGCGGGCGGAGGTCGGATTGCAGCCACGGAATCCTCTCCATCCGCCTGAGATTCGCCTGGATGGAGGCGGATGGCTCCGCGCCGATCTTCTTCAAGAAGTGACGTAGAAACGGTTCGTCCGTGCGATGCGCCGCCGCGTTGAGCGCCGCGAGCGGCGCGTAAGGATCCTCGATCATCGCCAACATGAGTCGCATCACGCCGGGCCGCGCGCACGTGGCTAACGCGTCCAAGAGCGGCAAATAGCAGCGCTCGTGCGGATTGAGCAGAATCGCCTTGAGGCTGGCGTTATCGCGACTGCTCAGCAGCAGGAAGGCCTCAAGGATTTCGCTGCGGCGGTGGTGATCGTAGCGCCCCACCGACGCTTCCAAACTAGCCAAGACATGCTGCCGCACGATTTGAGGATCGCGGCGGACCCGATAATCGCGCGGGCCGGCAAGTTCTTCGTACAATGCTTCCGCCAACGCAAGCAGCGTCCGCGCCGCCTGATCGGCCTGCAAGTTGGTGCGATCTTCCGCCGCCGTGAGCAGGGTCGGCAGCAGGTCATAATCCTTGGTCCACAAAATAGCGTCGCAGGCCACGGCACACGCCTCCGCCTGGCCGCTGAGCAGGCTTTCGCGAAGGGCGTCGTGAATCCGTCCCGGACGCTCGGCGATGATCTGTTTCAAACGCTCGTGGAGCGAGCTCCAGCGGCGGAGGATTTCGCGCTGGCCCAGGGCGCTCCAGCGGTCGAGCAGCGCGCGGAGCGCGTGCTCTTGAATGGCGACGTGCTGGGAATCGAGCGCGGGGACCAGCACGTCCACGGCCGCTTCGTTGCCGGTCGCAGCCAACACTTCAAACGTCTTCTTTAAGCCAACACTCACGGCGCAGGATCTCCTACCAAGACCATAGCTTGCGCCGCGTTGCCTTGTTTTCGTGTGGGGCCGCTGCGCTGACAATTCGCGTTGGTTCGAGTGTCGAACAAAAACCTGCCCCGCAAAATCGGCACAATCCGCAAGCTCTGCCGCCGCCAGCCAGCGTCTGACTTGATTTTCCGCCCCAGTGCGGTGAAACTAGAAGTAGCGGAGTGCGGGTCCAGCCAGATCCGGCGAGCTTCGCTCGATTTGTGGCATCCCGCTTCGCGTTGTCTCTCGTGCAGACCGCGTCCCGCCTTGCGAGGAGTTCTTCCGTGTCCCTGCCGCTCACTGCTACTGACGTGCTCAATCGCGAGTTCCTTGAACTCCGCGCCAAGATTCTCGAACTGGCCGCTTCCCTCGATCGACTCGAGCGGGCCAGCGGGGACGTGTCCGACGACCTGCGGTTAGCGAAGCTGCAGCGCGCCATCGAACTGTTGCAAGGCGAAACCGGCGGGCGCGCCGAACGTGTGCAACTATTGTTCTCTCGCCCCTATAACGAAGACTGGCCGACCGCCCTAGGCGTGACCGAAGGCCGCGCCCCGATCAACCTGCCGCGCTAGTAGCACCCCCGCTCCCAGAGCCGCCCGCAAAACCATACTCCTCTCACCCCTCGAGCGCCCGCGAAATGGACTACATCGACCCGCATATTCACATGGTGTCGCGAACCACCGATGACTACGAGACGCTGGCCAAGATGGGTTGCGTCGCGATGAGCGAGCCGGCGTTTTGGGCCGGGTTCGACCGTTGCTCCGTCGATGGCTTTCGCGATTATTTTCGCCAGCTTACCGAGATCGAGCCGAAGCGCGCGGCGCAGTACGGCATCCAGCATTACACCTGGCTGTGCATCAACGCCAAGGAAGCGGAGAACGTCGAACTCTCGCGCGCGGTGATCGCGATGATCCCCGAGTTTCTCGACCGGCCCAACGTGCTCGGCATCGGTGAGATCGGGCTGAACAAGAACACCCGCAACGAATCGATCATCTTTCTCGAACATCTCGAGTTGGCCGCCAGGTACGAACAGCAGATTCTCATTCATACGCCCCATTTGGAAGACAAATTCCAAGGGACGCGGATGATTCTCGACATGCTCATCGGCGACGCCCGGATCGAGCGCTCGCGGGTGTTGGTCGACCATGTGGAAGAACACACGGTCCGGGCCGTGTTGGACGAAGGTTTTTGGGCAGGGATGACCCTCTACCCCGTCACCAAATGCACGCCGCAGCGCGCCGCCGACATCATCGAGATGTACGGTCCCGAGCGGTTGATGGTCAACTCCGCCGGCGACTGGGGCCCTTCGAAACCGACTGCGGTCCCCGACTTCATTTTGGAAATGCGTCGTCGCGGCCACGCTGAAAGTTTGATTCGCCGCGTTGTCCACGACAATCCGCTGACGTTCTTCCAGCAGAGCCGGAACTTCAAGTTCACGCCCAGGGAAGAGAGCGCGGTGCAGGCCAAGTAATAAGGGCATTCGTTCCAGCAAGCGCCACTCCCCTGCCCTACGCGGCGGTTGCAGACGTATACTACACGGCGCGACACGCTTCGCGGTCGCCATGTGACATTCGCCTGGCCCCTTTCACCATCTGTCTCCCATGAGTCCATCCTGGATCGCTGACCGCACCAAGGCTTTCGATAGCAGCGGCATTCGCAAAGTGTTCGAACTGGCCGCGAAAATGAAGGATCCGATCAATCTCTCGATCGGCCAGCCCGATTTTGATGTGCCCCCAGAGGTCCAAGCCGCTTGCATAGAAGCGATCCAGAGCAGGAAAAACGGTTACGCGCTGACGCAAGGCATGCCGGTGCTGCGGGAGAAGCTCCAAGCACAAGTTGATGCGGAATATCGGCACGCCGATCGCAAGGTGTTCGTCACCAGCGGCACGAGTGGCGGGCTGGTGCTGGCGCTGATGGCGCTCGTCAACCCTGGCGACGAGGTGCTCATCTTCGATCCGTACTTCGTCATGTACGAGCCGCTCGTGAGCCTCGTCGGCGGCAAACCCGTGGTGATCGATACGTATCCCGATTTTCGCTTGGACATGGATAAGGTCGCCGCCGCGATTACTTCCCAGACCAAACTGGTCATTCTCAACAGCCCCGGCAATCCGACCGGCGTCGTCGCCACGCCAGAGGAATGCGCGGCGCTCGGCAAACTCTGCGCGGAGAAGAATATCGCGCTTATCTCCGATGAAATCTATCGCAAGTTCTGTTACGACGCCGCCTTCGCGTCACCGGCGGCCGTGAATGAACAGACCATCGTCATCGACGGCTTCTCCAAGAGCCACGCCATGACCGGTTGGCGGCTGGGGTATGTACATGGCCCAGCGGAAGTGATCGACACGATGATCAAGCTGCAGCAGTACACGTTCGTCTGCGCGCCGCAGCCGGTGCAGTGGGCCGGCGCGGTGGCGATGGATGTCGATACGCAGCCGTTCATCGACGCCTATCGCCGCAAGCGCAACATGATTGTCGAGGGACTGCAGGATTTGTATGAATTGACCGTCCCTGGCGGCGCGTTTTATGTGTTCCCCCAGGCGCCGCGGGGACTGACGGGCACGGAGTTTGTCGCCCGCGCGATCGAGCATAGCCTGCTCATCATCCCGGGCAACATCTTCAGCAAGCACAACACGCACTTTCGCCTGTCCTATGCGGCGGAGGATCGCACGATTGAGCGCGGAATCGAGGTGCTCCGCAAACTTGCGCGCGGCGCTTAGTGCTTCGGCCCTGGCCACTCAGGCAACGTGCTGAGATATTCCGGGCAAACCCCCTTGATCCAGGCGTAATAATCGTCAATGAACTTGGGGGAGACCATCCGCGACGCATACGTGCCGTAGATGAGCGCGACCAGGAGCGCCAGAATGCTGATTGGGATCAGCGCGACGCCTCCATCGTCGACGAAGGCGATGCCGCCGACAAACAGACCGACGGCGGCCAAAGCGATGAGCCACCCCATCAACAGCGCTCGATTGCGTCGCCCGCGCCATTGTTCCGAAAGCCCGATCTCAATCTTCGCCGTCTTCTGCAGAATCAGCGCGACGATGATGTAGGGAATTGGCCCCACGCAGAGTAACAGCACAACGAGCCACTGGGGATACCAGGTCAGGTTGCGCTTCAGCCGCCCAGCGGTAGGTTCATTGCTCTTGACGCAGCGTCCCGGCAACGTCGCGGTCTTCGCCATGACCAGCAAATTGTCTTGCCGCCACAGTCCGTCCGCATCCATCTTTCCAGGCCCAGCGAATCCCGAAAACTGATTCTCGACGATGGGGGGCGAAGCGTAGGGATTCACGTCGGACATAAGGGGCAGTCTCCCTCAAGAGAGCCGGTTGAAATCTGGTTCCGCGATTGTAATCAACGCCGCGAAGAAATTCAGCAAGAGCCGCAAGAATGCCTGCGACGGCCGCCACGCGCCAATCCGCCGCCAGGCATCCCAGTCAGGCATCTCAGTCAGGCATCTCAGTCAGGCATCCCAGTCAGGCATCCCAGTCACCATCCGCACCGTATGGATGGGGGCCAGGCAGACCCTTCAGGGGATGACGGTTCGCACGCCATCGCGCTTACCCTCCAGAAAAGCTGGAGGGAATCCCACAAGACAGGCGGGACCGACCTAGAACCGGCGGTTTACCTGGAACTGGAGTTCCGAATCGAAATACCGCTGGTCGATGTCGCTGCCCAGCGGAAACACGCCGGCGACGCGGAAGTTGGTCGTGTTCGCGATGGCGAATTGGACGGCGACGGTCCCGTTAACGATATCCTGCCGGTTGTATGGATTCGTGATTCGCATGGCGTTGAACAAGTCGCTGGCGGCGATGACGTCGGTGTCTTGCATTGTGGACGTGTAATGCACTTCGCCTGAGACGGCGACGCTCGTCAAGCGGCGGGCGGTGGGATCGTTAAACAAGAACGAGCCAACGGCCAAATCCAGATACAGCAAGTTCTGTTCGGTGAAATAACCCAAGGACTCATTGTTGAGCAGAACTTCGTTGCCGCTGGTCGCCAAATCGACCTGGGCGAACGCGGTCAAAAACAGCGTGTCCTGGTGCGTGTGGATCAGGCCGATGTACGGTAGCAGGTGAAACGCGTCGTTCTGGAAGTTCAGGTTCACGTCGCCGTATTGCGCATCGACATCGCTCCCTGTGGGGATATCCAGTCCCAACCCGGCGGCAACTGCGCAGTTCTCGCTGGTATACAGCAGATTCTTGAGGATCACCGCGAGGTTGCCGACGTTCCCGCCTTGCACGCCAAGCTGCGGCGTGCTGTAGTCGATATTGCCGGTCAGCGGCATGCGCACTTCCACGGACCAGAGATCGTCCCAGAACATTTTCTCGATGCCTGCGGTGTAGCGGTCGACCGATTGTTGATGCGAAACGAACGGCCCCGGAGGAGCGAGCGACTGCTGCTGGAACGTCAAAGCATTGTGAAAGTGGTTGTACATAAAATAGATGCGATCGTCCGGCAGCGCCTTGTTGTTCTCGCTGATCTTTACGCGGCGACTTCCGCCTGCCGCCGGGAGCGTAAATGAGCCTTGGCCGGTCTCAAAATTCGAGCCATCGAGGGAGATGATGCGCACGGACCCCGTGGGGAAGAAGAAATCGCCAAACATGTTCGGGACGCTCGCCAAGCGGTAGTTCGCTTGCTGCGACGATGGCCCGCGACGCACCGGAGAACGCGACCGCGCTTGCGCCGGCGGTTGCGTCATGCCCCCCGTGCCCCCCATCCCCTCTTCCTCCTGGAAATAATTCACCGGGGCGACGGCGGAGTCCTCCTGGCCGTTGTACGCACTGTGGACTTCGTCGAGCGCGGATTCCGGTTCCGCCTGGGCAAGCAATGTCGCGTTGGCAGCTAGCACTCCAGCCAGCGCCGCCAGGATCATCCACGGGGACTTGGTTCTTGTCGCGCGTTGCATCATCGCCGATCCGTCCAAAGGGAAAACGGGGCGAATTGCGCCCACGTGTCATTCGTTCGTATCGGCTGGGAGCCTTAACCGGATAAAGCGAATTGCGGGAGAATTCGCGTTAAACGTTACAAACGGCAGTTCCCTTTATTTTGCCTGAATTCAGCCCGCTCAACATGTTACCCGCGCCTGACGGTCACTCAGAAGACAC
This sequence comes from Planctomycetota bacterium, assembly GCA_963205385.1. GTDB lineage: Bacteria > Planctomycetota > Planctomycetia > Pirellulales > Pirellulaceae > JAEZGD01. The sequence goes on from CAUJKE010000106.1 coordinate 16,774, forward strand.
CGAGGCCAGGTCTTGTTCCGTGAGCTGCAATTCATGTTGATAGTTGGTGTCCTTGGGATACTGCTCAACAAGCGCCCGGAGCATGTCCCTGGCCCGCTCCACATTTTTCCGCCCCGTGGATTTCTCGCCGGCGAACCACTGATCCAGACCGAGTTCACGTAGCGTGACCGCCAGGTCGTGCTGATATCGGGGGACCGCGCCATACTTTTCATGCAGCGCTTCCAACACAACGCGGGCCTGCTCGAACGATTGGAGTGACGCAGGCGACTCAGGCAGCAGGTCGCGCTGCAGGAACGCCAGGTTCATATACACGCCGGCCAGATCGACCTGAAATTCGACCACCAGCGGATTCTGCCGCGCGAGTGGTTCGAGTTCCGCGAGCGCGCGGCGATACCACAGCAGGGCCTTCTCGGGAGCGCTGGCCTGCAACACTTCCGCCATGCTCCGCTGGCAGCGGGCGAGCGCGAGCGTGTATTCGAGATTCTCGGGATGTTGTTCGTGCAGTTTCTGGAAGCCTGCGGCCCCCTTCTGAAAATAGACTTCCGCCGCGGGGCTACTGGTAAACCATTCGAGATTGCCGAGATTGTAGTCCCCCTTGGCGATATCGACAGCGAGTTTTTTGTTGTTCGGGTCGAGCTGGAGCGCTGCGGTGCGCGTCTTCTGCGCTAGCTGAAACTGCGTGCGCGCTGCATCCATCTCCCGCGCCTCCAGTTCCGCCACGCCGAGGTTCATCTCGCTATTGGCCAGCAGACGTTGAAACTCGGCGTTGGTAGAATCGGTGGCGCACAATCGCCGGCGGACCTGCATCGCGGCGAGCAGCATCTCGCGGGCCGGCCCATACTGCTTCTGCTTGACGAGGGCCCGCCCCAAGGCGTTGAGCGTGTTGCCGTAGTCGAGTAAACGCCCGGCGTGCTCCGGCTGCGAACGCAACAACTGGGCCTGCATGTCGCGGGCCATTTCGTACGACGGCATCGCCGCCGCCGTGGATTCCAGATCCTCGGTAATCAGCCCGACGCGGTAATAAGCGGAAGCCAACTCATCGCGCACCGCCGGATCGTTGCCGCGCTGCTCGAGAAAGCGCTCGTAATAGCTCAGAGCGGTTTGCAGCAAATCGCGCCGCATTCCTTGAAAATTCTGCTGTTGCAGCAGCGTATCCTCACTGACCACCGTCAAGTAATCGTTCACGGCCCCTATCGCCTCGCGGAGGCTTTCCTCGCTCTTGGCAAGCGCGCTGGAAGTGCGCACGTAGGCCACCGAGATGGTCGTGATCGCCAAGAGCAGCAGCAAGATCGAGACGCCGATCGCGGCGGCCGTGCTGCGGTTGCGCTGGCACCACCGCCAGACGCGCTCGACGCGCCCTACCGGACGGGCCTTGATCGGTTCGCCATTGAGAAACCGCGTCAGCTCGTCCGCCAGGTCTTGACTCGTGGCGTACCGTTTCGCGGGATCCTTCTGCAAACACTTCAGGCAAATCGTTTCCAGATCGCGCGGCACGCTGGGGTTCACTAAGCGCGGCGAGAGCGGTTCGTTCTCCATCACTTGCCGCACCGTTTCAAACGGCGTCGCCGCGCGAAACGGCGGGCGGCCAGTGACGAGTTCATACAGTACCGCGCCGGTCGAATAGATATCGCTGCACGGGCCGACACTCGCAGCATCGCCGCGGGCCTGTTCCGGCGGCATATAGCTAGGCGTGCCGACGATCGCGCCGCTCAGGGTGAGCTGCGATTGATTGGCCACCGACTTCGCCAAACCGAAGTCCGTGATGAGCGCCCGCTGGTGCGAATCGACCAGCACGTTGGACGGCTTCAAGTCGCGATGGACAATCCCCCGCTCATGCGCGAAGGCCATCGTCTCCGCAATCGTCTGCACCACTTTCGCGGCGCGCTGGGGAGTGAAGGGGCTTTCGCGCACCAGGCCGGCCAGGCTATCGCCATCGATGTACTCCATCGAAAAGAAATGCTGGCCTGTTACTTCGCCAATCTCATGGATCGCGACGATGTTGGGATGGCTCAGTGCGGCCGCGGCCTCTGCTTCTTGATAGAAGCGATCGACGTCGGTCTGGTCGGCAAACTGTCCCGCCAGAATCATCTTGATCGCGACCACTCGATTGAGCTTGCGCTGCCGCGCCTTGTACACAACCCCCATGCCCCCCTTGGCGATCGGCTCGATCAATTCATAATCGCCGAACGACTTGGTGCGCATGACCCCCGGCGTCCGCTCAATCGCCGCTTGATAAGCAACCGCCTGCGGGTCATTGGGGTCGAGCGTGGAGTCGCTCGGAGTGGCTTCGCGCGGCGGGGAGGGAACCTGCGTCCTGTCCGGCGAAGGGGCGAGCGTCGCCTGGGGATCGAATTTCGTCGTCGCGTCGGGTTCCGTCGCGCCGGCCGCACGGGGCGGTGGAGGCAACGTGACATCATTGCTCGGCGCGCCAGCGCGCAGAGTGCTCGCCGGCGGAGGCGGAAGCGTTTGATCGTGCGGCGAAGGGCTGCGCGTCGAGCCTGGCTGCGCCTCCTCCGGCGCAAACGATGGCGGTTGGCTCGCGGGACGGAGCGTTTCGTCGTCTGGCGGCGGAGGAGATTGAGGGTCGCGCGGCATGAGCGGTCGTCGCCTGAAAGGGCAGCGGCGAGAAAACTCCCTTCAGGATAGTCGAATCCGCGCGGCCGTTTCAGTCCCCCCGTGCAAACTCCCCGGTAATCACTTGGTTTCGAGATTGAAAGTCGCGTCAAATTCGGCAGAAGGGTTATCAACTCGCGCGCGAGCATGCGCTAGCAGAAGCTGCGTCGGCGCATCGCCGGCGCCGAACCGCGCCCCGAGCGTCTCACACGCAGCAATCGCTTCGGCTGCACGATCCTGTTCGAAGAGGGCCAGCGCGGCTTCATACTTCTCGCGCTGGTCGCGCCAGGCCGGGGCCGCATTGAGCGGAGCGACTTCGAACAGTTCAATCGCGCTCGCCATCCCGCTGACGCGGGCGCAACACAAGCGGCGCAGTTGCGCCTCGGCTGGGAGT
>CAUJKE010000107.1 GCA_963205385.1 Planctomycetota bacterium
TTGGGATAGAAGTAGGTGCTCTTGGCTGGCATCCGTTCGAGTTGTTCGCTCACCGTCTCGATGTGCTGGATCGTGGCCGGCATGACGAGCACGGCGAGCGGGAAGTCCTTATTCGTGGCGCCTTCGCCGACGGTGTCTCCCTTTTCTAACCCTTCCACGACTTCGTTCACCTGATGGACATAGCGAGCCTTAGGTAAGTCTTTCGCGTCCAGCAGCGTTTCGATCACCAAACGATGCAAGATTGCGACTCCCAGGCTTTGCCAGGCAGGCGTGTGGTCCTTGGCGACCTCGGCCATCTTCATTTCGCCGTGGGCATTGAGCCGCGCGAGCGTCCATTGCTTGTCCGTCGTCGTGTAGAAAGCCATTTGCGCCTGATCGGCATCCATTTCGATCCGCTCCCACAGCGCTGAAGCTTCTTGCGGACCGTTGCCGGATGCCTGTAGGTGAAAGTAGGGTTCGAGTTTGGCCGTCAGCTCTTGCGAGGTGAGTGCGGGAAGCCCGCGGAACAAGCGATGCGTGGGCAAGACGATCAAGCCGGGGTCGCTCATGCCGACGCAATGCGTCAGCACATAATTCGCGGGATGCTCCGGCGGCAACGGTCCGTCCTGGGCCAGGCCATCGCGATAGTTGCAGGCCGTCTCGTAACGATGGTGGCCGTCGGCCACAAACATCGGCTGCGGACCGACGAGCGCCGCGACCTGCTGAATCACCTTCACATCGGTCACGAGCCACAGGCGATGCTTCACGCCCAAGTGGTCGACCGCCTCGAGTGGCGTCTTGCCGACGATCGCTTCCTCCAGCAGATTTTGCGCTTCGTTATTGGGGTCGGGATAGATACCGAAAATCTGGCTCAGGTTCGTCTTGCAGGCCGTGGTGAGTTTGAGCCGATCGGCCTTGGCCGAGGCGTGTGTCTCTTCGTGCGGAAAGATGTTCCCCTCGCCAAAGCGCTGCAATTTCACGCGGCACATAAAGCCCCGACGATTGAACGTCTCGCCCAGGTAATCAAACTCTTGATGGTAGACGTACAGGGCCGGATTAGGGTCGAGTTGCAAGACGCCTTCGCTCTTCCAGTTCTTCAAGAACCGGGCCGCGCGTGTGTAGCGGTTGTTGTGGTCGTCGTCGCCGGGTTCATCGCGGTTGAGTTCCAGACGGATGACGTTCGCTGGGTGCTTCTTGTAGAGTTCGTCCTGCAGCGCGGGATCGATGACATCGTAAGGGGGCGCGACCACGTCGCTCAGCGCGCCGACATGTCCCAAGTCGTAACGAAGTCCCCGAAAGGCTTGAATATCCGGCATGAATCGATCCTCATTGTCTACTCGTCGGTTGGACTCAAATCGCTCGAACCATTGTAATGGCGCAATGCGAGCGCGAGCAGGGGGCGGGCGACAGCACGGGCAACTGAGTAGCTGGCAATACTGCTTCCGGTAGCCATTGCGGCCCAATCTGCGCTAATAAACCGCTTCGGTAGAGACCGGCTGCGAGTGACTCCACAGGGGCGTGCCGGCAGGGGTACGCAGCTTCAGAATTTCGCCGTCGAATTCAATATCGCGGGCCAGGATGAAACTGCCTCCTTCGCCGCTACTGGCGATCGCGCCGGTTCCGGAGATATTCGCCGCGGTGCGCAAGTTCACGCGATGATACTGCAGGTACTGCTCCGGCGCGATGAAAATCGTGGCGACTTCTCCACCTACGCCAACGCGAATGAAGACGCCTACACGATCGTCTGACAACGTCCGCCGATCGACGCTCAGGATAGCACCATAAAAATCAACCGGGCGCGAGGCATCATAAGCGCCAAACGGCTCGTTTAAATTCTCCAGCATCGCCGCCGTGACGACGGCGGGGGGGCGGGCCGCAGGCAAATTGCTGATGCGAGCCGGACGGGCTGGGGGAAGATCGGAGGTCGCCCGCGACGTGCACCCGGCGAGTCCGGTAATAAACACTAAGCCGATGGCAGATAGTTTGCGAAACATGTCAACATCTCCTTGGCGCGATAGGACCGCGCAGGGCGCATTATGAGGCTAATGCAACTTACGAGCAAATACCGCGCCAGAGGGAATTTAAGAATTCGGTATAATTGCCAACCCGTAGCGCGGCCGCGGCGCTTCGCGCGACCCGAGACAAACGTCGCAACCCAAGAAAGCTAAACGCCTTGGATCGAAAACCCAAGGCGTTTGGCGCGGCAAAATTCGCACGGCGGCAGGCTTAGTAGCGATAGTGCTCAGGCTTGAATGGCCCCTCGACTGGGATGCCGAGGTAGTCGGATTGCTTCTTCGTCAGCCTGGTCAGTTTTACGCCAAGCTGGTCAAGATGGAGTCGAGCCACTTCTTCATCGAGATGCTTGGGCAAGCAATACACGCCGATCTGGTACTTCTCGGTCTCGGTCCAAAGTTCGATCTGCGCAAGCACCTGATTGGTGAAGCTGTTGCTCATCACAAACGAGGGATGACCTGTCGCACAGCCCAAATTTACCAGTCGGCCCTCCGCCAGGAGCAGGATGCTACGGCCGGTGTCACTAAACGTGTAGCGATCCACTAGCGGCTTGATCTCGACCTTTTCCGCCTTACCTGCTTTGACTTGCCCTTCGAGCCAGGCGACGTCGATTTCGATGTCGAAGTGGCCGATGATGCAAACGATCGCATCGTTCTTCATCGCCGTGAAGTGCTCCGCGCGGATGATGTCGCAGCAACCGGTCGTCGTCACAAAGATGTTGCCTTGGCTCGCGGCCTCGTCCATCGTGACGACCTCGAAGCCTTCCATCGCGGCTTGCAAGGCGTTGATCGGATCGATCTCGGTGATGATGACCCGCGCTCCATAGCGCTGCATCGAGTGAGCGCATCCCTTGCCGACATCGCCATAACCAGCGACGACTACGACCTTGCCGGCGATCATCACGTCGGTCGCCCGCTTGATGCCGTCCGCCAGCGATTCGCGGCAGCCGTAGAGGTTATCGAACTTGCTCTTGGTGACGGAGTCGTTGACATTGATCGCAGGAACCTTGAGCGTTCCCTGTTGCAAGCGCTGATACAAGCGATGCACGCCGGTGGTGGTCTCTTCCGACAGACCGCGGATGTCTGCGAGCAGTTCGGGGTACTTGTCGTGCACCATGTTCGTCAAGTCGCCGCCGTCATCCAAGATCAAGTTCAGCGCCTGACCGTCGGGGAAGAAGAGGGACTGCTCGATGCACCAATCGAAGTCCGCATCGCTGAGCCCCTTCCAGGCATACACGGGAACGCCGGTGACCGCGATGGCGGCGGCGGCGTGATCCTGCGTCGAGAACTTGTTGCAGCTCGACCAGGTGACTTGGGCGCCAAGTTCGGTCAGCGTTTCGATCAGCACAGCCGTTTGGATGGTCATGTGCAAACAGCCGGCGATGCGCGAGCCGGCAAGCGGCTTCGCAGGGCCGTACTTCTTGCGGAGGGCCATCAGCCCCGGCATTTCATTTTCGGCGAGCATGATCTCCTTGCGGCCCCACTGGGCCAGGGAGAGATCAGCAACTTTGTAAGGTAGGCGCTTTTCCACAATCGACACAGAAAACTCCTCATGGCAGGGGGTCCGCAAGCAGGCGTAGCCCCAGGTTCACAGGATGGATTTCGCGAGGCTGGTCGCGAGTTGTAGTGCTCTAACCGCAATGCAACATGCGATTAAACCGCTCATGGTAGGCATTTTATAGCCAACCGACAACCGGCGGAAGTTGGCCGCAAATTGGTTAGAAGACGTCAGTGCACGCGATGCCCAGGCCTGGCCCCTTCGTCTGGCGAGAGCAGAAAAACTTCCGTGCCGCCAGCGCCGGCGGCTGTTACCATCCCTTCGGAAAGGCCAAACTTCATCTGCCGCGGCGCGAGATTGGCGACCATAATCACGAGCCGGCCCACGAGCCGCTCTGGCTGATAAGCGGCCTTGATGCCGGCGAACACCGTGCGCGTCTCTTCGCCACCGAGGCTCAGGGTAAGCTTGAGTAGCTTGCGGGCATCAGGCACTTCTACCGCCGCGAGCACGCGGGCGACGCGGAGATCGACTTTGGCGAAATCGTCAATGCTACACTCAGGCGCGAGCGGTTCGGCCAGCAACGGCTCCGCGCTATCGGCCGGATGATGAGCGGCGGCGGTTGCCGTTTTGTCGCCGGCTTCGAGGGCTTTTGCTTCGGGTTCTTTGCTGTCGTCGATCATGGCCAAAATATCCTTCGGGTCAATGCGTTTCATCAAATGCTTGAATTCCGCCACCGGCGTGCCTGCCTGCGGCGTTTGTGATTCGTTCCACGAAGCCAGCGGCGCGTGCAATAGTTCGCGCGTCCGCTGCGCGAGTCGTGGCAGGACCGGCGCGAGGTAGACGACGATCTGCCGAAACAGATTGAGCGTCACCGTACAAACATCCTGCAACTGCTGTGCCTGGTCAGGGTCTTTGGCCAATTTCCATGGCGTTTGCGTATCGACATACAGATTCGCGGCGTCCGCAAGTTCCATGATGAGGCGCGTCGCTTTGGCGAAGTCGCAATTTTCGTACGCCGCGGCGATCTCTTCGCCCAGTTTCGCCCCGGCGGCAAATAGCCCGCCATCCTCTGGATACGTCGCGGAAAGCCCCGTCTTGTGTACGAGCTTTGCGCAGCGACTGGCGATGTTGATCACCTTGCCGACGAGATCCGCATTGACCTTGTTCTGGAACTCCTCGAAGTTCAAATCCAAATCGTCGAGTCGCGGCCCGAGTTTGGAGGCATAGTAATAACGCAGATACGCCGGATCAAGGTGCTTGAGGTACGTCTCGGCCTTGATGAACGTCCCCTTGCTCTTGGACATTTTCTCCCCGGCCACGGTCAAGAAGCCGTGGATGTGGACCTTCGTCGGCAAGTTGAAGCCTGCCGATTTGAGCATGCCGGGCCAGAACAGTGTGTGAAAATAGGTAATGTCCTTGCCGATGAAGTGGTGGATCTCGGTTTCTGGATCGCGCCACCAGGTGTCGAACTCCTCGCCGTGACGATCGCACCACTGCTGCGTGGACGCCATGTAGCCGATCGGCGCGTCGAACCAGACATACCAGTAATGGTCGGGATAACCGGGGATCTCGAACCCAAAGTACGGACCGGGCCGCGAGATATCCCAATCTCTCAACGGATTGCTAAGGAAATGCCCCTTGAGGTAGTTCGCAACCTCCGGCTGCAAATGTTCGCCGGACTGCGTCCACTCGATGAGAAACTCGCGCAACTGCTCGAGTTCCACAAACAGGTGCGTGGCGGTGCGCAGCTCCGGCGTAGCGCCGCTGAGCGCGCTGACGGGGTCAATCAAATCGGTGGGGCTATAGGTCGCGTTGCACTTGTCGCAGTTGTCGCCATATTGATTTGGCGACTTGCAGTTCGGGCACGTCCCCTTCACGAACCGATCCGCCAGAAACGTTCCCGCGACCGGATCGAACAGTTGGGTCACATCTTTTTCTTTGATCAGGCCCGCCTCTAGGAGCGCCGCCCAAACTTCGTGGCAGAGCACGCGGTTTTCTTCGCTGTGGGTGCTCCCGTAGTTGTCAAACTCGATGCCGAAGCCAGCAAAATCGCGCTGGTGCTCCTCGCTCATCTTGGCAATGAACTCTTCTTCCTTCACGCCGGCTTTTTTGGCGCTAATCATGATCGCCGTGCCGTGGGTGTCGTCGGCGCAGACGTAAATGCACTGGTTTCCGCGCAACTTCTGAAAACGCACCCAGATGTCGGTTTGGAGGTACTCCACCAGGTGGCCCAGATGAATCGGGCCATTCGCGTAGGGGAGGGCACTGGTGACAAGAATCCGGCGCGGCGTCATAGGCTTTTCGTGTTCTATTTGGTCGAGTGGGGCAAGCTTGCGATTGTAACCTGGGAGCACCGTCCCTCTACACCCCACTGCGGCGAAGCGATTCCTTTCCCTGGCACAAAAGATGCATTCTCTTGACCGCAGGTTCGGTGGACTTGAGTCAAAGTCCGCAAAACCGGGAAAAACCCGCGAAGAGCGTCTTTCTGGACTTGTAGAAATTTCAAGAATGCTCCAGATTATCGCTCCCGCTG
>CAUJKE010000108.1 GCA_963205385.1 Planctomycetota bacterium
GGCGGGAGCAGAGGTTGCGCTGGCTTCGCGGCCGGCGCCTCGGCCAGAGTGTAATCGAACTCCTCGGCCTCAATTTCTAGTTCCGGATCGGGATCCGGTTCCGGCAGCGTGATGTCATCCAAGAACTCCGCGCGAATAGGCAATTCCTCATCGCTCAGTCGCAATTCATCTTCCACAAACACCTGGATTCGCTCGACCTTGCGCGGGCGGGGCGGAGGAGGCGGAAGCTCTTCTTCGGCGAAGCCTAACTCTTCTTCGACCTTGACAATCTCCAGCACCGGCAGCGGCACGTACTGCGGCGCCTCCGCGACCGGTTCTGGTTCCGGCTCCGGTTCCGGCAATTCCTCCACGAGTGGATCAAGCTTCACACCGCGCGTCGGCAGCGTGCGAACTTCCACCGCCAAGTCCTTGAACGCTTCCATGATGTGTTCGTGGCAGGTAAACAGGAGCAGTTGATGGCCGCTCAAAGCGAAGTCGCGGAGCGCGACCGCCGCGGCTCGCATGCGGATGTGGTCGAGATTCACGAGTACGTCGTCGAGAATGATCGGCAGCTTCGCACCGCGGCGCGCGTAACCGGCAATCAGCGCCATCCGCAAGCTCAGGAAAATGGCTTCCCGCGTACCGGTGGATAGCACTTCCAGCCGTAGCGAATTTCCCTCGCGGTCGTCCACGCGCAACGCCTTGTCACCCAGCGGCGTCCAGATGCGGGTGTATTGCCCCTGCGTGAGTTTGGCCAGGTAGTGCGACGACTCGATGAGCGTTTCCGGCTGGCGTTCGGTCTCATACAGTTTGCAAATGCGATCAAGCACTTTCCACGTGGCTGCCAACACTTGCCAGCGATGCAGCGCGTTCTTGAGTTGCTTTTCGACGGAACTCAGTTCAAGCTGCGAGTGGGCCAGACGGCGATCCTCGACAAGCGTCTTGAGTTCGTGCTGAATCTCGCCCCGCTCTTGATACACATCGGCCAACCGCTGCTGCGCTGCCGCTAAGCGGCGACCGACATCTTCGCGGCGCTCCACCAGCGTACCAGTTTGCCGCGCCAATTCTTCCGCGACCTGTTCTTCCGTGAAACTCGGGCGCACGAGCGACGCAATTTGATGCGCGACTTCGTCATGCATCCGCGTCAGCCGCGCCGCCTCTTCCAGATAAGCCGCCCGCTCGCGAAGTTGCAAGTCGTTCCGGCAACCGCACGCGACGAGCAACGCTTTACGGCGGCGCTGCATTTCGGCCAAACGACGGGTAAACTTGCGCTGTTCCTTCCGCAGGTTGCGGTCTTGCAGGCGCAGCCCGTCCCGCCGGGCGATATACCCTTGTGCTTCCGCCAAGGCAGTAGCGAGTTGCTTGAGTTGCTGCTGCGGGTCTTTGCTCGTCGGCTCGATCTCGGCTTGAATGAACAGTTCGGCAATCCGTCCGGCAATGAGCGTGAGCTCGCGTTGGCGTTGCTCGAACTCTTGGCGCAGCGTGTTGAGCCGCGAACGGACGGACGCGAGTTCGGAACTTCGGCGCGCGAGCACGCGAATGTGTTCCGGGAGCAGAATATCCGGCAAACCATTGGCCTTGAGCGTTGCCCGCCACTTGTGCCGGGCTTCCTTCGCCCCGCCTTGATGCTTGGCTAATCGCATTTCGGCCTGATGCAGACGTTCCCGCGCGTTTTGACGTTGGGCCTCGAGCGGAACCAGCTCCTCGAGCGCTTCCAAATCCGCCTGCGCCGTTTGCAACCGCCGATCGAGCGCTCCGCCGCCGCGCGGCAGTTTGCGATCGAGTTCGTCCCGTTCTTGTTCGGCGGCATGCACCTGCGCTTCGAGTTGTTCGAGTTGCACTTCGGTGCTCGCGGTGACGCTGGAATGCGATTTTTCCAGCACTTGCTTGGCCAAGAGGGCCGCGCCGATGCACAGCATCCCCAGCACCGACCAGGCGAGCGCGCCGCTCATTTCATACGCGAGCCAACCGCCGATGCCGGTCAGCACGAGCACCACGCCAAAGATGAACGCCGCGCCCAGGGCCACCAGCTTAGGCATGGGAAGCAGGCCGGCGTCGTCCAGTTCGCGCGTGGCGATGCGCAGCTCCGTTCGCTGCCGGGTGAGTTGATCGACGCGCTCTTCCAAATGAATGCGACGGCGAAACTGCTGCACGCGCTGACTGGCCTTCTCGATCGCCTCCGGAACTTCGTCCTCAAGCCGATCGGCCAGCGTCGATTGGAGGCGATTCTCCAACTCGCTGAGTTCACTACGAGCCGCTTCCGCGTCGCGCGTCGCCAGCTTGATCCGGCTCGATTCGCGCCGCACTTGCTTCGCCAAGGGGAGCAGCGACGACAATGTCTTCTTGCTCACTTCGGGAAGCTTCTGCTTGGAAACGCCTTCTGGAAGTTGAATGTCCCCCCAGTGTTCTTTCAATTCGCCTTCGAGATTGGTGATTTCGAGTTGAATCCGCTTGGACTGATCGTCGAGTTGGCGAATCCACGGCAGTTGCTCTTGATAGAGCTCGATCTTCGCCGCGGCATCGCACAGCGCCTGCTGCACGGGAACGTCGGCAATGTCCTTCTTCACGCGCTCGCGCTCTTGGCCGACTTCAGCGAGTTTGCCGCGATATTCCTTGAGCCGCTGCTGAATTTGGTCGAGCTTTTCGACCGCCCCTTCCGGCAGTTCTTGTAGCGGCCCCAGATGCTCGACTTCCGCAGCCAGCTTCGCCCGCTTGAGCCACGCGGGATGCACCTGCATGGTGACGTCGAGCAGGCGGCCATAATGCTCAAGGTCTTGCGAGCGGCGCGACAGCTCGTTGGCCTCGGCATCCAGCGCGACGCGCTGTTCCGTCAAACGCGACCAGCGGCGCTCCAGCGCGCCGAGATTATCGATTTCGTTCAGCAGCTTGTCGCGCTGCGCAAGCAGGTTGGTGATCTGCGCGGGGCGCTCGTCGTCCGCGAGCAGGCGTTCGCGCGACGCGATGAGTTCGCGCATCACATCGACGAGGGAAACGCGATCGAGCCCGCTGGTCAGTTTGTACAGCAAATCGGCGGCGGCCGTGTCGTCGATCGTATTGAGTTCCTGCAGCTCGCGCAGGCCGACGGCGAAGACGTTGTTGAAAATCGCTTCGTCGACGTTGCTGAGGATCGTCGAAAGCGCGCCATGGCCATAGCTGCCGCCGTCAGGCGTCGTGATTCGGACCTCGCCACCGGCGGTAGGCGAATCGGCGGGCGTCAGGTGTCGCTCGATGTAATAACGACCGAGCGGCCCTTCCAGGCTCACATGCCCGCCGGGCTTCCCGCCGTGCACCGGGGGCAAGTAGCGGCTGCGGCGCTCGGCGTTAAAGCCATAAAGCACCGTGCGAATGAATTGCAGTAGCGTTGTCTTGCCGGCTTCGTTTGGCCCGTAAAACACGGTGATTTGATCGGACAACTGCTTGATGCCAATGTCCGACCAGATGCCAAAGCCGTCGACGCGAAGGTCGGTGAGCTTCACTGTGGCTTCTCCTTGCTCGAGCTGACGGGACCAGCGAGGGCCAAGGGGTCCAGGGCCATCTCGCCGGAGCGCAGCAAGTCCACTCCCAACAGCGCCGCATCCTGCAGCACTCGTTGGCGCTGGGCGTCATCTTCCCAGCGCACCAGGCTCGCCGCTTCGTCCGCGACGCGCCCGGCCAGCATCGTCTCGAGTTCCAAATCGAGTTCGTCGTCCTCTTGCACTTCCCGCAATAGCCGCAAGTAATCCCCGAGCAGCGTGTCTTCCTCATACCACATCGCAGGCAACTGCGCCGGCGGTTTCACGTTGACATCCGCCACCCACACCGCGTTGGCGCCGTGGCCAAATTCATGCCGCAACAGCGAAGCCAGCTCCGCTTCTAAATGTTCATACCGCACGCCGCGCGACCGGGCGAGTCCTTCGATGTTGAAGCGAACGAGCGTCGTGCGGTCGGCGGCTTCCGCCTCGATCTTCTTCATCCGCTCGCGAAGTTGCTCCTGCAGGCCATGCCGCGAAACTTCGGACGCAAACTGCACATGCTCCACATGCCAGCGCACAGAATCGGTCGGCACGAACTGCACGCGAATGCGATGCTCGGGATCGACATGCACCACCTGGCAACCGTGCGCGCCAGGTTGATCGACATCGCGTCCCTGCGGCGAACCAGCGTAGCCGGCGAAGGTTTGATTCGAGTACAGCACTTCGCGATTGGGCCGTCCCCCCAGCGCCCAGAAGTGGAGTTCTTCTTCCGCAAGTTGGTCGCCGGTAAAGTCGCCGCTGCAAATGCCGATGGTGAACTGTCCGGACGAATCGGGGTTGTAATCCACGGGCCGGACCGCGCGGGCCTCATCCCAACTGAAGCCGATCAACGTGCAAATGACTTCGTCGCCGCGAAAGTGCGAGAGCTCTTCCAACTTGCCGGGAGGAAAGACTTGCACATTGGTGGGGAGTTCCGCCGCCGTTGGCCAGCGGTCCGCATGATCGGACTCGCCGCCAATCCAGTAGACGTTAATATTGCTTTCCGCCAGACGCTGAAACTGTTCCAGGAGAAACGCGATGCCGCGCGGGCCACAGCGCAGCGGATGCACCACGTTGCCGCTGAGGATCAAAAAGTCCACGTTTTCCTTGATTGCCGTATCGAACACGCGCTGCGCTGCTTCGTAGGGCGCATCGATGAGCGCAGTGAGCAGATGGGCTGGAACTTCATCGAGTCCCAACACCGGCAAATCGAGCCGTAGATCGGCGGCGTGGACAAACCGAATAAATGCGCCCGACATGAACCCCTCCTTGCGTTCAAGGCGACACGTGCCGCGGCACGTGCATGGCGGCTATCGCTTTCCTCCTTGGAAAGCGCCTCTGGTGGTGCGAATCATCCGGCGTCGCTACCCTGCGGGGAGAGCGCAATTTCCTCACCTCATGATTCACACGACGCGGCAGTTTAGCGGAACGAGGCGAATCGTGCTACAGCGATTGCATTGCCAGCCCCGGCGAGTGCTAGCACCGATCGCTTACCCCTAAACAGTATCCTCGCGTCAGCGGGACGGCCGCTTCACCCCTTTCGCCCCCACATGCGGCCCCGGCGGCCTGGCTTTCTTCCGCTGCGGATTATCGGCCTGGCCGATAATTTCGAAGAGGAAGCGGCTGGGGATGGTCTCCCGCGGTTTGCCCCATTTCATGCGCGTCAGGGCCATCGTAAGCGTCAGCCGTTCTTGCGCGCGGGTTACGCCGACGTAGCACAGGCGGCGCTCTTCGTCGATCGCCGGACCTTCCGCGGCGACGCTGCGATGATGCGGCAGCAGTCCTTCTTCCATGCCGACCATATAAACATGCGGGTATTCCAGCCCCTTCGCGCTGTGCATCGTGAGCAAAGCGACGGCGTTGCGCGCGAGCGATTTTTCCTTGTCGTTGTTGCCGAATTCCCGGTCGCCCAGCGTCACTTCGTCCAGAAAGCCAACCAGCGACGGTTCCTTCGCCTCAATCGCATATTGCGCTAACGCATTGACGACTTCCTCGACGGACGCCAGCCGCGATTGCTGCTCTTCATGCTCAGGATAAAGCCGCGTCAATTCTTTGGGATACTGAATCTTGGCGATCAGTTCGCGCAGCACACCGGCCAGCGGCTCGTGCTGCATCCGCGCGCGGAACTGCTTCATCAAGTTCACAAAGCCCTGCACAGCCGCTTCCGCAGGGCCTTTCAAATCGCCTAAAACGGGGCGATCCATCACACTCCACAGGTGCTTTCCTTCCGCAACGGCATGCCGCACGAGCGTTTCGACCGTCTTGGGCGCAATCCCGCGCGCCGGCAAGTTGATGATTCGCCGCAGCGCAGGTTCATCGTGCGGATACGCGAGCACCCGGATGTAAGCGAGGATGTCCTGGACTTCCTTGCGATCAAAGAACGACTGCGAACCGAGCATGACATACGGAATATTCTGCTTGCGCAATTCTTGTTCGAAAACCCGTGGTTGCTCCTTGGTGCGGAACAACACGGCGAAGTCCCGCGGTTCCATCCCCGGCAATTTCAGGTTTCGCCGGATATCATCGACCACAAATCGCGATTCTTCGTTTTCGTCCTTGAACTGCATGATTCGCGGCTTCTCACCGCCGGGGCGGGCGGGGCGAAGAACTTTGTCGTACCGCGTTGTGTTATACGCAATGAGCGTGTTGGCCGCCGTGAGAATCGCCTCCGTCGAGCGGTAGTTCGCTTCCAGGCGAATCACCGTGGCGTCGGGCCAGTCCTGTTGAAAGCGAAGAATGTGTTCCACTTCCGCGCCGCGCCAGCCGTAAATGGATTGATCGTCGTCCCCCACCACGCAGAGGTTGCGATGGTCGTGCGCGAGGGCCTTGATGATGCGATACTGGCTGCCGTTGGTGTCCTGGTATTCGTCGACAAGCAAGTGGTCGAACAGCCCGGCTTCCGTGGCGCGAACTTCGGGAAACGTCGCGAACAACTCTTCGGTCACGAGCAATAAATCATCGAAATCGACCGCCCCGGCCAGCTTGAGCGCTTTTTGATAGCGCCGGTAACCCATCGCCGCGAGATGTTCTTTATCGGTCTCGGCGATGCGCGTGGCGTCCGCAGGTCGAAGCCCGGAGCTTTTCCACGCACCAATGTGGAACAGCAGGTCGCCGGGACGCAGCGATTCGCCGGCCACGCTGATGTCCCGCAGCACCTGGCGCGCGAGCGATTCCTGATCGCCGTAGTCGTAGATGATGAACCGTTCGGGATAGCCGAGCCTGCGGATGTTGCGCCGCAGCACCTTGACGCAGTGCGAATGAAAGGTGGAGATACTCGGCTTGATTTTCGCGCGCTTGCCGAGCAGTTTCGACACACGCTCCAACATTTCCTTGGCCGCTTTGTTGGTGAACGTCACCGCGAGAATGCGATCCGGCGGCGTTCCCTGCTGGATGAGCTTCGCGATGCGAAACGTCACCACGCGCGTCTTGCCGGTCCCGGCGCCGGCCAGCACCAACAGCGGCCCGCGCGCGGTTTGCACGGCTCGTTCTTGTTCCGGATTTAGCTTGGCCGACATGCGGGGAGAGGGTAACGCTTGTCGCCGTGAAAATGAAGTGGGCGTACGAAATAGGCGTACGTGAGCCACGCCAAAAGCTTGTCCTACCCAGCCTGCCTGTTCGCACCCGCCCGCCTTGACGCTATCTCTTGCAAACGCCTATACTTGCGTCTTGCCGCGGGGTTGCTCGCTGCGCCCAGGGTGCGCCTGCCCCTGGGGGACCATGTTTTGGACTCTTGGCGCCAGACGGATTGCCGCGACCAATGAAAAGCGAACAACGCCACAAACTGCAAACCAACAAGCTCGCCGACACCCTGGGGCACGAGATTGAGTACGTCAAACCGTACTTCAAAACGATCCTGGGAATTGTGATCGCCGTGATTGCGGTCGGTTTCACCATCGCCTATTTGTCGTCACGGCAAGCGGCCAAGAACGATGTCGCCTGGTCTAAATTCTTCGACGTTGTCGCTTCGCCCGGCGAAGAGGAATTGGACAAGTATGTGGAGACATATGGCAACACGCCGGCGGGTTTGTGGGCAAGTCTCGCGGCGGCTGATATGAAGCTCAATCGCGGCTCGTTCGAGATGTACCGCGACCGCAAAGAGGCCGAAGTCCAACTCGATCAAGCCAAGAAGCAATTTCTCTCGGTGATCGACGCGGCCAAGAACGACCGGATGGTGTTGCGCCGTGCGCAACTGGGACTCGCCGAAACGTATGAAACGCTGAACAGCCCCGAGGAGGCGGAGCCGATTTACGAAAAACTCGTGAAGGATTCGCCGGACGACGTCGTCGGCGCCGCGGCCAAGGAACGCTTGCGACAAATGCGCGAACTCGTCGATCAAAAATGGTTCGCCTGGTATGAAAAACACACCCCGCCGGCCCCGTTCGATCCGAACTCGATGGGCCGCGATCCTTTCGATTTGAACAACTTGCCAGGGCAAGATAATCTCCGCAACAAGAATTTGCCGCCGGCGCCTGGGTCGCTCATCGAAGGCGAACTCGACGACCTCTCCAAGGAGCAGCCGCTTTTCCCTGGCTTCACGCCGGGCGAGACAAAGGGCGAAGAGATGCCGCCGGATGCGACGACTCCCAAGGAACCCGTCACGCCGCCCGCTGAGACGCCTGCGCCCCCTGAGACACCTGCTCCCGCTGAGCCATCCGACGATCAGCCGCAGCCAGAGCCGGCGCCGCCTGCAGCGCCAGCCCCTATGGATTCAAATACCGACGAGAACCCGCCCGCCGCGCCAACCGTTGAGCCACCAACCGCCGAGCCACCGGCCGCGCCGGCTCCCGAGACTCCCCCCGCGACTGACGACGCCGAGAAGTCGAGCGAAGCCGCCCCGCAGTAATTTCCACCAGGCGACAACTAAGCACCAGCAGCGTTGCGAAACCCCAGATCTTCGGTCTGGGGTTTCTTGTGCGCTCACCAGATTGGTTTTCCACCAGATGTCCGACGCGCCAGAACCAGAACGCATCCACGAGCCCGGCCAATCCGTCGAACTCGTCGTGGCCGCTGAAGAGGTTGGGCAACGCCTCGATGCGTTTCTCGCCAACCGCCTCAAGCGTTATAGCCGCGTGCATCTGCGCCGCTTCATTTCCACCGGCGGCGTGACCGTGGGCGAACATGGCGGCAAACCGGCGTATCGCTTGCGCGAAGGCGAGCGCGTCCGGCTCACGTTGCCAGATATCCCCCGTTCCAGCCCGCGGCCGGAAGCGATTCCCTTAAATGTGCTCTACGAAGATGACGACATGGTCGCGATCAACAAGTCGCCCGGCATGGTCGTGCATCCCAGTCGGGGGCATTGGTCGGGGACACTGACCAGCGCGCTCGCGTTTCATTTCGATTCGCTCTCGACCGCAGGCGGCAGCAATCGGCCCGGCATTGTGCATCGGCTCGACCGCGACACCAGCGGCGTGATCGTCATTGCTAAACACGACCAGGCGCACGCAGGACTCGCCATGCAGTTCGAAAGCCGCACGACGGAAAAAGAATACTTCGCCCTCTGCTATGGCAATGTCGATCGCGACCGCGACATCATCGATCAGCCGATCGGCCCGCATCCGTACCAACGCGAAAAGATGGCGATTCGCGTCGGGCATCCCGATAGCAAAGACGCGCTCACGTTCTACGAAGTGGCCGAACGGTTCGATGGCTACACCGCGATCAAGGCGCTTCCCAAGACCGGGCGAACGCATCAAATCCGCGTCCATCTTGCGCACGTCGGTTCGCCGATCATCTGCGATAAAATGTACGCCGCCCGCGCGGTCCTCACCCGCGGTGAAGTGCGCGCCAGGCGGGAAGATGACGATGTGCTGCTCGATCGGCAAGCGCTCCACGCACGGCGGTTGAAGATCGCACATCCGATGAGCGGCGCGCCGCTGGAGTTCATCGCCGAGTTGCCGGAAGATTTGCAGCGCGTGCTCGCTGAGTTGCGCTCCTATCGCCCCGTGCCAGGCTCCGCCGCGCGACACAAACGCGGAAAACGGTAACGTTGGGGCGCGCTTCCCGCCTGTGCTTTTCCGCCGCTGCTGCCGCATCTCACTCCCGCCGCGCAATCCTGCTAAAATCTCCGCTATCTTAGGAGACCCCGCCGATGTTCTTTCGCCTCTTGTTCGCCTGGATGCTTGTGACCGTGACGCTAACGACCAATTTGCCCGCCCAAAGGCCGGAGAAACTCGACTACGCCATCGCGATTCACGGCGGCGCGGGCCTTGAACCAGACAAACTCAACGCAGACCAGAAGCAAGCCCAAGAGGCGGCGCTCCGCAAGGCGCTTGACGTAGGCCGGCGGATTCTCGCCGATGGCGGCACGGCCCTCGATGCCGTCGAGCAGACCATTCGCGTGCTCGAAGACGATCCGCTCTACAACGCCGGCAAGGGGGCGGTGTTCAACAGCGCCGGCGAGCACGAACTGGACGCTTCGATCATGGACGGCGCCAATCTCCAGGCCGGGGCGGTCGCTGGCGTCACCACGGTGAAGAACCCCATTTCCCTCGCCCGTCTGGTGATGACCGAGACGCGGCATGTGCTGTTGCAAGGAGGCGGCGCCGAGAAATTCGCCGATGAAATGCACGACCAACCGCAAATTGCCCGCGTCCCCAATGAATACTTCAGCACCGAAGCCCGCCGCCAGGATTGGCAAGCGGCAGTGGAAAAGGAAAAAGAGCGCCAGAAGCAAGCCAACAAGAATCGCATGGGAACCGTTGGTTGCGTCGCGCTCGATAAGCACGGCAACCTGGCCGCAGGCACTTCGACCGGCGGACTCACCAACAAAAAATGGGGCCGCGTCGGCGATTCCCCCATCATCGGCGCCGGCACCTATGCCAACAACGAGACGTGCGCCGTCAGTTGCACCGGAACCGGCGAGTACTTCATCCGCAACTGCATCGCCTTCCACGTCCACGCCCTGATGGCCTATCAAGGCAAAACGGTCGATGAAGCGCTCGTTTATCTCACCGAGAAAGTCCTCGAACCCGACATCGGGGGACTGATCGCCGTCGACCACCTTGGCAATATCTCGATGCACACCAACACCCCCGGTATGGCCCGCGCCGCGGCGGATTCAACAGGCAAAGTGGAAGTGAAATTGGCCCGGTGAGTGCGAACCACTCCCCCGCGACAACGACGTTGTGCGTTCGCAAGCACTCGCACTTCGACAACACCGAATCAAGCCTGCGTTATTAACCTGTTTCGCCTCTCTTTCATCTCCTGGGCTCGCGATTTCGTCCGCGATTTCGTTCGTTCTTGGGCGATCGCGCGCTTCCGTTTCTGCCGCGCGCGGCGCTCCGCGCGGGTCAGGCGCTCATAGCGCGAATTTCGTTCTGGCGGCGGATTTGCGAGCACGTTGCACTTCGGGAGTTCGCCGTAAACAACGTACCCCAATACGTTTACGTCGCTGCTCGGCGCAGGCGGATCGACGCGCGTTTCCGTGGACCCCGCGCC